>CAZAFS010000619.1:0-1962 GCA_964484165.1 uncultured Opitutaceae bacterium
CCACGCCACTCTCCGCTTGCTCCGGGCAAGCCGCCTCCGCCATGCTCCCTCCAGCGTCACCCCGCCATGGCCGCCATTGACACCTCCAGCCACCGGATCCTGGTTGCCGACGACCAGCCCGACGTTCTTGAAGCGCTGCGCCTGCTCCTGAAGGCCGAGGGTTACCAGATCGAAACGGTCAAATCGCCGTCGGCGGTGCTCAAGGCCGTCGAAACGCGCGACTTCTCCCTGGTCCTGATGGACCTGAATTACGCGCGCGACACCACCTCAGGCGAGGAGGGCCTCGACCTGCTCAAGAAGATTCAAACGATCGATTCCTCGCTGCCGCTGGTCGTGATGACCGCGTGGGCGAGCGTGGACGTCGCGGTCGAAGCCATGCGGCGCGGCGCGAAGGATTTCGTCACCAAGCCCTGGGAAAATCCGCGGCTGGTCGCGATCGTCCGCAACCAGATTGAACTCGGCCACGCCGTGCGGGCCTACCGCCGCCTCGAGCAGGAGAACCAGCTACTGCGCGGCAAGGGCGGGCCGGCTCTCATCGCGCAATCCGCCGCAATGCGGCCGGTGCTCGACGTCATCGCCCGCGTCGGCCCGTCCGACGCCAACGTGCTCATCACCGGCGAGAACGGCACGGGCAAGGGCCTGATCGCCCAAGCGCTGCACGCGGTGTCCGTCCGCGCCGGGCAGCCGTTCATCTCGGTCAACATGGGCGGCCTGCCCGAGGGCGTGTTCGAGAGCGAGCTGTTCGGACATGTGCGCGGCGCGTTCACCGACGCGAAGAGCGACCGGGCCGGCCGCTTCGAGCTCGCCGACGGCGGCACGCTGTTCCTGGACGAGATCGGCAACATTCCACTCAACCAGCAGGCGAAGATTCTGCGCACCATCGAGACGGGCGAGTACGAGCGGGTCGGCTCGTCCAAGACCTACCACGCCAACGTCCGGCTCATCTCGGCCACCAACTCTGATCTGGCCGCCGAGGTGGCGGCCGGCAAATTCCGCCAGGATCTGCTCTTCCGCCTCAACACCATCGCCATTCCCCTGCCGCCGCTGCGCGAGCGCCGCGAGGACATTCCGCTCCTGGCGCAGCATTTCATCAAGCAGCACGCCGAGCACTACCGCAAGGCCATCACCGGTTTCGACGCCGGGGCGCTCGAGGCGATGCAGAACCACGCCTGGCCGGGCAATGTCCGCGAACTGGACCACGCGGTCGAGCGCGGCGTGCTCATGTCGACGGGCAAGGTGGTGCGCGCGGTCGACCTCGGCCTCAGCTCCGGCCAGGCTGCGCCGCGCCTCGAGGACATGAGTCTCGAGGAGGTGGAGGGTTTTCTGATCAAGAAGACCCTGGCGCGCTGCGATGGCAACGCCCGCCGGGCGGCGGAGGAACTCGGCCTCAGCCGGAGCGCCTTCTACCGGCGCCTGGAAAAATACGGACTGTGAGCCGCGCAGCGCGGCAGCGGTCAGCTCCCAGCCTTAGGCCTTTGAATGTCCTCATGGAGCCAAATCCAAGCTTTCAGCTTACTGGTTAAAGCCTGACGCTTGCTGCTCACCGCTTATGGCTTTCAAACGACTCCGCCTCAGCCATGACCAGCGGATCCTGGTGTACGCGCTGCTCGCCGGCGCGCCCGCCATCATCGCCACGATATACTTTTTGTGGGCGGGCGACTATCCGGCCCGGGATCAATGGACCCTGGCGCTGGTCATCTTCGGCTGCTGGTTCGGCTTTGCCCTCGCGGCGCGCCAGCGGGTGGTGCGGCCGCTCCAAACCGTGGCCAACCTGCTGTCGGCGCTGCGCGAGGGCGACTTCTCCATCCGCGCCCGCGAGGCGCGGCGCGACGAACCGCTGGGCGACGTCCATGCGGAAATCAACTTCCTCGGCGCGGTCCTCCAGGCCCAGCGCCTCGGCGCGCTCGAGGCCACCGCCCTGCTGCGCACGGTCATGGAGGAGATCGACGTGGCCATCTTCGC
>CAZAFS010000620.1:0-1957 GCA_964484165.1 uncultured Opitutaceae bacterium
GCCTAAATCCAGAGGGGGCAACCCGTTGAGCCGAAAGCAAACCCATCCGGCGGCAAGAACCTGGAGAGGCAGACGATACCTAGCCGGAACATCCATCCGATCATCGACTGCACCGGCAGCCGCAACGATCGCTCCACCCGGCACGTAGATCATCATCTCGGCGACGCTCATTTCGCCTTTTACGTACAAGTATAGGCATCCGACCAATGTGGCGACTGCGATGGCGAGGCCTCCTCCTCTTGGGGTTACTCTCTTATGCAGGCTCCGAAAGTTGGGCTTCGCGTACGGACCGTACTTCAGTCCGAACTGGAGGTAGACGGCTGACGCCACCACCGAGAATAAAAGGACTGCAATCAGTAGCTGCCCGTAAGTCATTATTTCGAGCAGGGCGGTCCCCCAGTCCCTTGGTTATCGCACGGGGCGACCTGTAGTTCGCGAAACAATGCAAGAAACCGGTCCACGCCGGCACTCAACGAAAGATTTCGCGTGTAATAATCCCGGCCCGCACGGCCCATGGCCGCACGCTCCGCCTCTGAAAGCAACAACAATCGCTCGATTGCTGCAGCCAGCTGCGAAGGCTGCTCCGGCTCACAAACCACGCCACCGCCTGAACGCAGCACTATCTGCGCGGCGTCGCCTCGCACCGCCATGATTACAGGCTTCCCGGCGGCCAGGTAATCCTGGGTTTTCGACGGGATGGTGATTGCGAAATGCGGTTCATCGCGAAGATGGGCCAGAAGAGCGCCCGCCGCTTCAAAGAGCGGTGCCATTTCTGAAGGATGTCGGCGTGGCAGAAAAAGCACATTGGACAATTTCGCTGCTGACGCCCGCAGCGCCTCCGCATCGATGCCGCTTCCGACGAATACAAATTGTACTTCTCGGTGTGAGTCGCGCATGATACCGGCGGCCGCGACAACGGATGATAGCGCTTGAGCGGGACCCATGTTCCCTGCGAAGAGCACGTTGAATTTGCCCCTCAGCAGGGCCGCTTCGTGGTTGGCCAATACCGCGGTACTGGGCGGAACCCCATCCATGCGGCTCCAGTTGTAAATCACCTCGACCTTTTTCGTTGGGAGGCCGCGTTCCAGCAATCGTTGGCGAAAACCAGGGGAAAGCACGACAATACGGTTCACCAACCGATTGACGGTGTTCGAAAAAGCACCGATGGCCCTGAGGATCGTCGCGTTTCGGATCATCCCTGTCGCTTGGATCGCGTCAGGCCAGAGATCTTGAATATCGATAACACAAGGCGTGCGCCACAATAGCCGTGCCAGCAGCGCCGGCAAGGCGACGGTGGCCGGTGGATGATAGACATACGCCACGTCAGCCCGCCCTGCGACGAAAAGCCCGATGGTCGAGGCAGCCAGCGCGAAGCTGGTGTAATTGAGGATGCGCCCCCACTTGCTCAGGCCATGGCTCGGGTAGAGCGGCACGCGTATGACATCGATGCCGTCCCGCCTCTCGCGCTGCCAGCACTTGATCCGATATCCAGGGTAAACTTTTCCCCCTGGATAATTCGGAAAGCCTGTGATCACCACCACGTCATGCCCGCGCCTTGCCAACTCTCGAGCGAAAGGCAACCCTTTGACATCTGCCGGTTCAGGATCAAACCACTGCGAGATCATCAGGATTCGCATTTGTACGAAGGGCGCGCACGAATCAACCATCGTCGGACAGCACTGATATTGAACCATGACGTATCACAAACACACCATCGTTGCTCTCCACTTCAGCGGTGTGAGCGCGGGAACGCGCTTATGCGCGTCTCCACACCGTACGGTTCACATAGTCGACATAGCTTAAGATGATCCGGACGACCTTTTCCGAAACATTGGGTACGTTGTAATCTTCGACGATACGCAGCGTGCGTTGTTTTCCCCGTTGCTGCATTTCCAGCACTTGCAGACCTTGCTGTATCCGCTTCCAAGACAATCCCACCATCATCACCGCGCCGGCG
>CAZAFS010000621.1:0-1951 GCA_964484165.1 uncultured Opitutaceae bacterium
AAGCTGCAGCCGCTGCGCAACGGCGTCGCGCAGGAGCTGGGCCACCACGATTACTTCGCCCTGCAGATGGCGGCCTACGGCATGACCACCGACGAGATGGTGCGACTGAACGAGGAATTCATGCAGGTGCTGCGCCCGCTGTACCTGCAGCTGCATACGTGGGTCAAATACGAGCTGGCGAAGAAATACCACCAGCCCGTGCCGCGGCTCATCCCCGCGCACTGGCTCAACAACCGCTGGGCGCAGGACTGGCCGGGCCTCGTCGCCGAGGCCGACCTGGACCCGTACTTCAAGGGCCGGTCCGCCGAGTGGGTCGCCCGCAGCGCGGAGCAGTTCTGGACCAGCCTCGGCCTGGCGCCGCTGCCGGCCAGTTTCTGGACGAAGTCGGACCTGTATCCGGTGCCGGCCGGCGATCCGCGCAAGAAGAACACCCACGCCTCGTGCTGGCACCTCGATCTCGCCGGCGACATCCGCTCGCTCGAGAGCATCGAGCCCAACATGCAGTGGTTCCAGACCGCCCACCACGAGTTCGGCCACGGGCACTATTTCGTGAGCTACACGCGGCCCGAGGTGCCGGCGCTGCTGCGCGGCAGCGCCAACCCCGGTTATCACGAGGGCATGGCCGAGTTGGGCGCCCTCGCCTACAGCCAGGTGCCCTACCTGCAGCAGGTCGGCGTGCTGCCGCCCGGCTTCCAGGCCAACGAGACCGCCTTCCTGCTCAACGACGCGCTGGTGAACACCGTGCCGTTCATCTTCTTCGCCTCGGGCACGATGGGGCACTGGGAGGCCGACGTCTATGCGCACAACCTGCCGCCCGACCAGTGGAACGTCCGCTGGTGGCAGTACGTGCGCGAGTTCCAAGGCGTCGAACCGCCGGCGCCGCGCGGCGAGGAGTGGTGCGACGCCGCGACCAAGACGCACATCAACGACACCCCCTGCTACTATCCCAACTACGCCTTCGCCACAGTGCTCAAGTTCCAGCTCCACACCTACATCGCCAAAAAGATCCTCCACCAGCCGCCGCAGCGCTGCAATTACGCCGGCAACAAGGAGGTCGGCGCGTTCTTGAAGAGCATCATGGAGAAGGGCGCGACCGAGGACTGGCGCAAGGTGCTGCGCGATGCCACGGGCGAGGATCTCTCCACCCAGGCGATGGTTGAATACTACGCCCCGCTCATGGCCTGGCTGCAGGAGCAGAACAAGGGCCGGCCCATCGGCTGGGATTGAGGCGCCAAGCGCCTCAATCCCAGAGTTCTGGGTTCTGAGTTCTGGGTTCTGGGTTCCCGCCTTCGCCCAAGCGCTTGCACCTACGCCGAAGCTTCGGCTGATAGGTCGGCGCGGCAAGCCGGGTTCAGGGTTGGACCACCCGAGTTTTGGGTTTTGAGTTTTGGGTTCTCTGCACTATCCGGTTTCCGGTATCCGGTATCCCATATCCAAACTGGCCTCTGGCTTCTGGCCTCTGAACCGCCACGATCACCGTCCGCTACGTTCACACCAATCTCATCGCCCGCGACTGTTTGAAACCCATCCGATTCGGCAGTAGCCACAAGAGGCACAGAATGCACAGAAGGAGATTCCCGTTCTGTGCCTTTTGAGCCTTATGTGGCCACCAACCTGATGTCCCGATGATCAAAGCGCGCTACGTCCAACCCTGTTTTCTCATGCAGAAACATCCGGTTCTCTCTGCCCTGATCGCATTCGCCGCCCTCGGCTCCATCCCGGCCGCCGCCGCTGAGGCCGCCGGATCCGCTACTGCACCGGGGTCCGCCCCGGATCTGTCCGCGGTCTGCGGGCGCGCGGATGCCGCGCTCGCCCGGCCCGAACTCGCCGCCTACCGGGGCTGGATCAAATACCTGCGCTTCGATGCCGAGAGCGCGACGGCCCGCGGCGCCACGCCCGAGGCCGCGCAGGCCAAGGCACGCCGGTTCGACTAATGGGTCACGCGCATCGC
>CAZAFS010000622.1:0-1949 GCA_964484165.1 uncultured Opitutaceae bacterium
AGACCAGGGCGCCGCGCTTGTCGCCGGGTTTTACCTCCCAGGTCCGCGTGTCGATCAGACAGGAGATGAGGTCGACAGGGTCGCCCGGCGGCAGCGCGAAGGTCCGGTTGCGATCCGGCCGCACCCGGTTGACGTGGGTGACCGTGCGCTTCGCGTAGTCGAACGTCGTTTCGCTGTCGGAGGCGGCCTTGCCGCCGGTGCTCTTGTCCCGCGTCGAGATGATTTGCCCGGTGGCCTTATTCACGACCGCCTCCGCGTGGTCGTCGTAGCTGTAAAACGCCCGCACCAGTCCGCGGGACGAGGTGTCGACCGTCACCCGCACCACGGGCGTGCCATTCAGGGTATCGTCGTGGGCGGCGATGACGATCCGCCCGGCGCCCCGAAAGACGGCCCAGGAGACCCGATAGGTAAAAGTCTCGCCGTCGGCGAAGACCGTGAATGGGGCGGCGCCGGCGTGCGCGGCGGGCAGCAGCGCCATGACGAGCAGGAGCAACCGGGTAGACCTCATGGACGGATGAAAGCGAAGCGGCACAAGCCTTGGACCGCGGAATAACGGCCCGGTGCCGCGGGTAAAGCCATTTCACACCGGGCCGGCGTCTTCATCCTCGGCCGGCGGCAGGGCGGCCCCCGACGCGGCCGGGTCCAGGCGCAGTTCCAGCTGGTTGTCCGCCCCGAGCGCCCACGCCTCGACGCCGCGGGCGCGCAGAGTCTGGGCGAATTCCCGGGCAAAGCCATGCACGGTGTAGACCAGGCGCGGCGCCACGCGCGCGACAAACGCCAGCAGCCCGTTGAAATCGGCGTGATCGGAGAGCGGAAACGCGGCGTCGCACTGAAACCGGTAGATGGCGCCGGCGTCGAGGGCCCAACCGGTTACCACCGCGGTGCGCGCCCGGGGAATCGCCGGCAGGAGGGACGCCTTGCCCCATTGCGGCGGGCAGATCACGACGTGCCCGGCGCAACCGGCGGCGGCGAACTCCCGGTGGGGCGGCAGGCTCATGCCGAGTTCCTCGTAGATGCGGCAGAGCTTGAGCGTCTGGGGATGCACCATCAGAGGCAGGCCCGAGGCGGCCAGGCCGCGCATCAACTCCTGGCTCTTGCCCAGGCTGTAGGCGAAAAGCACGGGCGTGGCGCCGTCCGCCAGCGCCTGCCGGCAGAATCCGGCAATCGCCGTCATGACCTCCTCCGGCGGCGGAAAGACGTACCGGGGCAGGCCGAAGGTCGTTTCCATGATCAGCACGTCGGCATGCGGCGTGGCGCAGGGTTCGGCGGCGAATCCGGTGCGCAGCGTGAAGTCGCCGGTGTAGAGCAGCGAACCATGCCGGTCGTGTTCCAGCAGGCACTGCGCGGAGCCCAGGATGTGGCCGGCGGGATGGAGCGTGACCGCGGTGTCGGGCGCGAGCGCCTCGGTGCGCCCGAACGGCAGCACATGCTCGCGGCGCGAGCCGCCCAGTCGCGCGCGCATCAGACGCGCCGTGGCGGCCGTCGAGACGATCTCCCGGTGCGCCGCAATGTGGTCCGAGTGCGCATGGGAGACGAACGACCGCGCCGCCGCCGCATGCGCATCCAGCCACCAGCCGATTTGCGGCAGCCATAGACCGTTGCGGTATTGGATTTCCCAAGCCATACGGATCCCCGATCCTCAGCCAAAGGCCTCCGCGCGCCAAGGCCGCGTTCGCAGCCCGGCGACGCCCCGGGTCCTGCCGGTGCGCATGGGTGCCACCGTCACAGTCGCAGCGCCGCCAGGACCAACACGATCACCACCAGCAGTCCGGCGGCGAGCCAGTACCACCTCACCCGGCCGTCGGGGTGGGCGGGAGTCGCCGCCGCCGGGGCTTCGGCGTCGCCGGCCCAGGCGGAGTCGGGAAGGTCTAGGCCGTCGTAAACGGAGGCCTCGCGCCAGCCGCTGCGCTCGTCGGCGCCGCACTCGGGGCAGGCCCGGGCGGTGCGCG
>CAZAFS010000623.1:0-1947 GCA_964484165.1 uncultured Opitutaceae bacterium
CTGAGGGGGTGCGGCGGGGTCCCAAACCCGTCGGGGCCCAGAGTTGCGGCCCCCACCAATCGTTGTGGGGCGCAGCACGTCGGCGCCCCTACTGTGGGCGACCGAGCCGCCCGCCGCGCCCGCCTAGCCCAGCAGGTTCTCCAGCGCGGCGAGATACTTCTCCTGGGTGCGGGCGATGACGCCGGCGGGCAGGCGCGGCGCGGGCGGCCGCTGGTTCCACTTGAGACCGACCAGGTAGTCGCGCACAAACTGCTTGTCGAAGCTCGGCGGCGACTGGTCGACGGCGTAGCTCTCCTGCGGCCAGTAGCGCGAAGAATCCGGCGTGAGAATCTCGTCGATGAGGAAGAGGCGGCCGCCGGGGTCGGTGCCGAATTCAAACTTGGTGTCGGCGAGGATCATGCCGGCCCGGGCCGCGCGGTCGTGACCGAAGCGGTAGAGGGCGAGGCTGGCGGCTTTGACCTGGTCATAGACCCCGTCCCCGAGCAGCGCGGCGCCTTGCGCGTCGTTGATGGGCTCGTCGTGCCGGCCCTTGGGCGCCTTGGTCGTGGGGGTGAAGATCGGCTCGGCCAGCCGGTCGGCCTGGCGCAGGCCGGGGGGCAGCTCGATGCCGCAGATCGCGCCGGTCTTTTGGTAGGAGTTCCAGCCGCTGCCGATCAGGTAGCCGCGCACCACGCATTCGATGGGCAGCGGTTGGAGTTTCCGGACGACCATGCTGCGCAGTTGAAGGTCGCGCGACAGGTGGTAGTTCCGGACCAGCAGGCCCGCCTGGTCCGGCAGCAGGTGGTTGGCGATGATCGCGTTCGCCTGGGCAAACCACCACAGGCTCATCTGGGTGAGCACGATGCCCTTGCCGGGAATGCCGTCCGGCAGGATCACGTCAAAAGCCGAGAGCCGGTCGGTGGCGGTGATGAGCAACGCGTCGCCGAGGTCGAAGATCTCACGGACCTTGCCGGAGGCGAGGCGGGGGAAGGGCAGGCCGTCGATCTGCGTGACGGCGGTGGTCGGGATGGCGGAGGCGATGTCGGCGAACGTCATGGGTGCGTGGCAGGGGAAGTAACGGAGAGAGTCCGCAAAAGTAAATGCCGCGTTGCAGGCGGGCGGCGGGGCGGGGCCGGGCCGGGGCGCGCGGCTCACTCGCGGCGGGACATCCAGGCGTGGACGCCCGCGGCGCAGGCGGCGCCGAGGTAGGCGCCGGCGATGATGTCCCCGATGAAATGGTAGTCGGCCCCGTACAGTCCGAGGGCGACGAGGCACACGACGGTGCCCCACAGCCAGCGCAGGCGCGGCACGCGCAGCCAAAGGACGGCCATGAAGGCGGTGATCCGGGTCGTGTGGCCCGAGGGGAAGGATTCCCAGCCCTCGCCGCCATGAAAGGGGAAGAATCCGTAGGCGCCGGTTCCGATCCAGGAGGGATTGTGGTCGGTCCAGGTTTCGGGCCACAGCCGGCCGCAGACGAATTTCAACTGGTCCTTGATCACAAAGGCGATGACGGTCGCGAGGCTGCAGGCGAGCAGGGTCTTGAACCAGGGTGGTGGCGGCCAGCGAAAGAGGACGCCGACGCCGGCGGCGGCCAGCACCACGGCGGCCACCGGGAGGGTGGGATCGGCGAGGTGGGTGAACCACGGGAACACCACCATTTGATGCAGCGTCGCATGCGCCCAGGTGGAGGTAGGCCGGTCGACGAAGGCGACGGCGAGGCCGACGAGGATGATGCAGGAGAGAAGCGCGACGAACAATCGGCGCCAGGGATTCGGCTCAGGGGGGCTCGCCATGCGGGGTGCGGCGTTGGTTTGAAGCTAGGCGGGCGCGCGGACGGGGGGAAGTCCAATTCCGAGACCAGGAAGGAATCGAGGCGGTCGGCCGCCAGTCGGACCGGCCGCCGAATCTTCGGATACTGACTCAGTTTGTCATTGCGAGGAGCCGACAGAAACGGGCGACGAAGCAATC
>CAZAFS010000624.1:0-1945 GCA_964484165.1 uncultured Opitutaceae bacterium
CAGGGGTGACGGTACCGTCGGGATTTATCGAGTCTAGATTCTGGCTCAACATGGATCGCGCCATGTCGAGACATTGCTCGGAGAAGCTATGCATGCAGTCTGGGTTGGCGTGGCAAGGAGGATCCCCCGGCGCGGCCGCGCAGAGGGAAGCGGTAACTTTTCCCGGGTTTTTACCGGCGGCGCAAGCGGGAAATTTCCCGGGATATGCCGCGGGTGGAAGGGCGGCCGGACGTCCGGTGCGCCGGCCCGGTTCCCGCGGCGTCTCAGCCGGCCCGCAGGAAGCAGTCGCAGGCCGAGGTCACGGCCGCCGCGAGGGCCGCCAGGCGTTCGGGCAGGGGCCGGCCCGAGGGCGTTTCCAAGGTGTAACACAGCCGGGTGTGGTGGGCGCGCAGGTAGATCGCCTCCGGCCAGAGTTCACGTCGGGCCGGGTCGGCGTCGGGCCGGATGATGCCGCCGGCCGCCGGTCGGCCGTCGATGACCTCCGCCGTGTCGATGGGGCAGACCCCCCGCACGGCCTCGATCATCGCCTCGGCTAGGCTCAGCCGCCGGTCGGGATTCAGTTCATACAGGTAAAAGCCGCCGGCCTCCCAGTCCTCGTGCAGGCAGAGCGCCAGGTCGAAGTCCGGCTGGCGCCGCAGCCAGGCCGCGTGGGCCCGGATCTCGGCCGACTGCAGCGACCGGTAGTCCCGGTTGAGGTCGTGGCCGGCGGGATTCTCGCGCGTGCCGCGGGCCATGCCGTCCGGATTCAGCAGGGGACAGACAAACCATTCCGCCCGGGCGTCAAAGAATCCTTGCTCCAGCAGGAGGAGGAGGGCGCGCGGCGGCGCGGGCTCGTCGCCGTGGATGCCCGCGGACAGGTACAGGCGCGGCCGGCGGTCGGGCGCGGCCTTGGTGAGGGCGAGCAGCGGCAGGCCGGAGACCTCGCCGATCGTTTTGACCGTGAAGCCCGCCGCCCGGCCGGCCGCGGCCAGCCGGGCCACCATCGCGGGCACGGAGGAATCTTTGACAGGAGGGACGGGATTCACTGGATTGGACACGGCCAAGGGTTTCCTTGGGAAACACGCCCCCCAACCTGCCCGCCACCGCCTCATGTCGCAAGTTCGCGTCCGCTTTGCCCCCAGCCCGACCGGGTTCTTCCATATCGGCAGCGCCCGCACGGCGCTGTTCAACTGGCTGTACGCGCGCCACACCGGCGGCGTGTTCATCCTGCGCATCGAGGACACGGACCGGGAGCGCAACAGCGAGGCGTTCCTCAACGTCATCTACGACAGCCTGAGCTGGCTCGGACTCAACTGGGACGAGGGACCCCGGGTGGGCGGCGGCTTCGGACCCTACCGGCAGAGCGAGCGCGCGTCCATCTACCAGGAGCATCTTGGACGATTGAAGGCCGCCGGCCGCATCTACGAGAAGGACGGGGCCGTCTTCTTCCAGGTATCCGGCCAGCCCCAAATCATCGATGACGCGATCCGCGGCCGGGTCGAACGCACTGAGGAGAAGGATTTCGTTATCTTCCGTTCCGACGGGAAACCGGTGTTTCATTTTGTTAACGTGGTCGACGACATCTGCATGGCGGTGACGCACGTCATTCGCGGCGAGGACCATCTCTCCAACACCAGCAAGCACACCGAGCTGTTCAAGGCCCTCGGCGCGCCGCTGCCGGTGTACGCCCACCTTCCGCTGATCCTGAAACAGAACGGCCCGGGCAAGATGTCCAAGCGCGACCAGGGCGCGCTGGTGGAGGAGTACCAGCGGCGCGGCTACCTGCCCGAGGCGCTGGTCAATTTCCTCTGCCTCCTCGGCTGGAGCCCGAAGGACGACCGGGAGAAGATGCCGCTGGCCGAGATCGTCCGGCTCTTCGACCTGCCGGGCATCAACCAGAGCAACGCGCGTTTCGACGAAAAGAAACTGGCGCACATGAACATGCTCTACCTGCTCGACCTGCCGG
>CAZAFS010000625.1:0-1936 GCA_964484165.1 uncultured Opitutaceae bacterium
TGCTCTACGGCATCGATGACATCCGCTATTTCTACCAGAACGACCTGCGGTTCCTCCGCCAGTTTGCTTGAGGTTTTGTTCTCACAGAAGGCAACGAAGAGAACGAAGGTGGCCATGCATCCGCTCTATGAGAAGGCCGACCGCTTGAGCGGCGACGTTATCGGCGCCGCGATCGAGGTGCATCGGGCCAAGGGGCTTGGCTTGATCAAATCGATCTACGAACGCTGCCTGGTGCACGAGCTGTCACTGCGCGGTCATTCCACCGTCAATCAGAAGCTCGTGCACATCGAGTACAAGGGTTTGGTCTTCGATGAGCCGCTGCGCTGCGATGTCTTGGTTGAAGACTGCCTGCTGGTTGAGGGCAAGGCGGTCGAGCGCATCCTGCCGATTCATAAGGCGCAACTCATGAGTTATATGAAACTCCTCAACATTCCGATCGGTCTGTTGGTCAATTTCCACGAAATCGTACTCAAGAATGGTATCGTGCGGCTCATTCTCCCTGGCGCCAACTTGCCCTGAACCACTTCGTTACTTTCTGTTCATTCTTCTCCCGTGAAAGTCTCCCTTAACTGGCTCAAGTCGTACGTCCCGCTCGACGCCGCGGTCGACGAGGTGGTGCACGCGATCACCTTCCTCGGCTTTGAGGTCGAGGGCGTGGCCCGCACCGGCGTGCCGCCGCTGCGGGATGTCGTGGTGGGCGAGGTGCTCACCCGCGAAAAGCATCCCAACGCCGACAAGCTGACCGTCTGCACCGTCGACGTGGGGCCGGCGGGCGGCGTGAAGACGATCGTCTGCGGCGCGCCGAACCACCAGGTGGGCGACCGCGTCCCCGTGGCGCTGCCCGGCGCCGTGCTGCCCGGCGACGTCGTGATCAAGCAGTCGCGGATTCGCGGCCAGCTGTCCGACGGCATGATGTGCTCGCCGGACGAACTGGGCCTCGGCGGCGAGCATTCGGGCCTGCTCATCCTCGAGGGCCGTCCGGCGCTCGGCACGCCGATCAACGAGGTGCTGCCGCCCGGCGACGTGGTCTTCGACCTCGAAATCACGCCCAACCGCCCCGACGGCCTGTGCCACCTCGGGGTGGCGCGCGAACTGGCCGCATGGTTCCGCCGCGATCTGGCCTATCCGCCGTTGAAATTCACCGGCCTGCCCGCGCGGGCGCCGGAACGCCGCGACCTCCTCTCGGACGTCGTGGTCGAGGCCGGGGAGGACTGCCCGCTCTACACCGCGCACCTCATCACCGGCGTGAAGATCGGACCGAGCCCGGCCTGGCTGCGGGAACGCCTCGCCGCCGTCGGCCTGCGGCCGATCAACAACGTCGTCGACGTGGGCAACTATGTCATGCTCGAGACCGGCCAGCCGGTGCACGCGTTCGACGCGAAAAAAATCGGCGGCGGCCGCCTGGTGATCCGCGCCGCCCACGCCGGCGAAAAGCTCGTGACCCTCGACGGCAAGGAGCGCGTGCTCACCCCCCGCATGTTGGTCATCGCCGACGCCGCCAAGGCGCTGGTCATCGCCGGCATCATGGGCGGCGCCAACGCCGAGGTCGACGACACCACGACCGATCTCGTGCTCGAGGTGGCGTACTTCAAGCCCGCCGCCATCCGCTGGACCGCGCGCAAGCTCGGCCTCTCGACCGACAGCTCGTATCGCTACGAGCGCGGCGTCGATCCGCACACCCTGCTGGAGGACGCGCACCGGACCATCGACCTCATCCTCGAGACCGCGGGCGGCCAGGTGGTCGGCCCGTTTTTCAAGGTGGGCGAGGAGCGTCCGTGGAAGAGCGAGATCACGCTCACGCCCGATTTCGTCCGCCGCCAGCTCGGATTCCCGGTGGCGGATGCGGAGATGAAGGACGCCCTCGAGGCGCTCGAGCTGCCGATCGTCCGCGACGAGCTCACTGGCGACGGCCGGCCGCAATGGACCGTGGCGGTCC
>CAZAFS010000626.1:0-1936 GCA_964484165.1 uncultured Opitutaceae bacterium
GAACTGACGCCATCCCGCTCTGCCGGCAAAATCTTTCTCTTGGTCATATTTGCTGACCGAGGCGGGAGGTGCCGTCAGTCGCTGCGCCCCCTTACCTTTATCTGGTCATGACTTATTACCAGTATCACCCGCTGTTCCCGCGTTGCTCCGTCCCCGCCGCGCTTCTGAAACTACCCGGGTAACGTCACCCGAGTCCCCCGGTCCCATCTGAAGGTTTCCCACTTTCCACCACCATGCGCGCTTCACTGATTCGCTCCCGCTTGCAACGAGGCCTGGCCGCCCGCATCGCGGCCCTCTACTATCCTACGGCGATGATGCCGGCCCACGCCGCCCAGGCCGGCTTCGACGCCCTGTGGCTCGATGCCGAGCACAACACCTGGGAACGCCGTGAAATCCAACGCCTCGTCGCGCTCCACCATCTCGCCAACATCGACTGCCTCGTCCGCACCGGCAGCCGCAATCCTAACGAACTCTACCATCTGCTCGAGGACGGCGTGACGGCGCTGATGATCCCGCTGGTCAACACGCCCGAGGACGCCGCCCATCTCGCCGCCGCCGTCAAGTTTCCGCCCCTCGGCCAGCGGGGCATCGACGGCGCCAGCCTGGATAACAATTTCTACCTGAGCCCGACCGCCACGTATCCTACCGCGGCCAACGCGGAGACTTTCCTGATTTTCCAGATCGAGACACCGGAAGCGCTCGCCCACCTCGATCACATCGCCGGCACCCCCGGGGTCGACGGGCTTTTCATTGGTCCCGGAGATCTGGCCCTCCGGTTCGGCTGCCCTCTCGATTGGAATCATCCGCAGATGACCGCGGCGGAGGATGCGGTGGCCGCCGCCGCGGCGAAGCACGGGATCGCCTGGGGTCGGCCGGCCGGAAGTGTCGAGCAAGTCGCTCGCATCGCCAGAAAAGGCGGCAAGCTCATCGCGCATGGCAGCGATTTCGGCGCGGTCATGACCATGCTGCCCACGTATGCAAAAAACCTTTCCGACGGCCTCGCCCAAGCCTGACGTCCATGCTCCCCCGCATCTTTTTTCTCATCGCCGCGGTGCTGGCACTGGCGGCGCCTGCCAGCCGCGCACAGACCGCGGCTGAGCCTGCCGATCTCGCCGCGTTGCATGAGAAACTGGCCCGGCTTGATTGTCCGCTGACGTGGGTAATCACCGGCGACTCCATCACCCAGGGGGCGAAGTGGCTCGGCCGCGAACGCGCCTATCCCGAATTGATTCAGGAACGCGTCCGCTGGGAGTTGCAACGGCGGCGGGATTTCTTCGTCAACTCCGGCATCTCCGGCGAAAAAGCCGCGGGCCTCCTGGCGGATTTCGAATGGCGCGTACTGCGCTTCCATCCCGACATCGTGTCGCTTATGATCGGCATGAACGACGCTGTGGCGGGTCCGGCTGGGCGGGAAAAATTCGAGGCCGACCTCCGCGAGATGCTGCGGCTCATCCGGTCGGCCGGGGCGATTCCCGTGCTTCACTGCACCAACCCGATCGATCTGGACCAGACCGCCGCCCGCTCCCGTGCCGACCTCCCGGCCTACAACGAAATCATCGCCCGCGTCGCGCATTCCACCGGTACGATCCTGATCGACCATTGGACGCATTGGCAGGCAGCGAAGCCCGCGCCGGCGGCGTTGCGCGACTGGCTGGCCGATCCGATTCACCCGAATGGCGCCGGACACCGCCAGCTCGCGATCGAGTTTTTCCGGACCATCGGCCGCTACGATCCTACGGCGGCCAGTTGCCAACCCTGAGCCGCCGCGATCGAAGTCAGGCCGGGGCAAAACGCAGGGCGAACAGATCCGCATCCTGGAGCACAAATCGCAGTCGCACCGGTCGGTTTTGCAGGGCCGAGACATCCGCGCCGTTCTTCCAGGTCACCGTGCGGTCGATGGCATCGCCGTAGACGACCTGGCTATCTTCCAAGGCAT
>CAZAFS010000627.1:0-1929 GCA_964484165.1 uncultured Opitutaceae bacterium
GCTGACTCAGGACAAACACGGGCAGGTCGAGTTCCTTCGCCATGGCTTTTAGTCCGCGGGAGGCCTCCGCCACCTGCTGCTCGCGCGGCACCTGGGAATCGGTCGGGCTGATCAGTTGCAGGTAGTCGACCACGATCAGGCCGAGGCGGTGCCGCGAGTACAGCCGCCGGGCCTTGGCCCGCAGCTCCATGATGGTGAGATGGCTGGAATCGTCGATGAACAGCGGGGCCTTGGACAACTCGTCCGCCGCCTCCACCAGGCCCATCTCCTCCTTGCCGTGACGGGGCGTGCGTTCCTCGCGGAGCTGCCGGATGTTCACCCGGGCTCGCGAGCAGAGCATGCGCAGGGCGAGCTGCACGGCACTCATCTCCAGGGAGAAAATGAGCGTGGGCACCGGCTCGCCCTTTTTCGGCAGCGTGGCGGCTTCGGCGACGTTGAGCGCGAGCGCGGTCTTGCCCACCGACGGGCGCGCCGCGAGCACGATCATCTCCTGCTTCTGGAAGCCCCAGGTCAGGTCGTCGAGGTCCCGGAAGCCCGAGACGACGCCCGTCCGCTCCCCTTTTTTCATCATCATCTTGTCGATGACGGTCATCGCCTCGCGCGTCGGATCCTTCATCGGCTTCGCCGCGTCGGACACGCGATCCTGCGTGACGCGGAAGACGTCCTGTTCGACCTTATCGACGAACTCCTCGAGTCCGCCCTGGTAGCTGAAGCATTGCTCCACCGCGCCGGTGGCGACCTTGATGAGCTCCCGCAGCAGGAACAGCTCCCGGACCTTCTCGATGAAATAGCCCGCCTGCGCGGTGGTGGGGATGCGCGCGCTCACCTGGAGCAGGTAGGGCACGCCGCCCACAGCCTCGAGCTGGCGGGTGGTGCGCAGCTCCTCGACCAGCATCTCGATGGAGACCGGCGGGCTTTTCTGGTAGAGCTCGCACAGCTTCTCGAAAATCACCTGGTTGGCCTGGACGTAGAACGCGGCCGGCGTCAGCCGGCCCTCCAGGCACCGGGCGATCGTGTCCGAACCGTCCAGCAGGCAGCAGGAGAGCAGGTACTCCTCGGCCTCCACGCTGTGCGGCGGGGTGCGGCCGGCGAACGCGGACGGGGCCGGCCCCCCGCCGTTGAATTGCGGGCGGGAGGGAGGCGGTGCGGGGATGGGATCAGCCATGCGGAAAAAGAGGAGTTAGAGTCCGATGCCGGGCCGCCGGCAAACCCAACCTTTGCACAAACTGTTCACAGGGCGGGGTGCCAGTTCCGGCCGGCCGCGCCCTCGGCACCGCCCGCCGCTTCCACCCCTGGGGGGCTCAGCCCTCGGCGGCGACGATCGGATTCTCCGACACCACGTCGAAGCCCAGGTCGAACGACACGTCGGCATGGAGTTTGATCTTCACCGTGTGCTGGCCGAGGGTCTTTACCGGCGTGTGCAGGTGGATCTTGCGCTTGTCGATCTCCACCCCGGCCTGCACGAGTTTTTCGTGGAGGTCGTTGGCGGTGACGGCGCCGAACATCTTACCGCCCTCGCCGGTCTTCACCGCGAACGCGATCCGGACCTTCTCCAGCCGGGCCACGAGATCCCGGGCGGTGGAGAGTTCGTTCGCCTCGCGTTCGGTCCGGCGCTTCTTCAGCGCCTCGACCTGCTTGCGGTTGGCGCGGGTGAGGGGCACGGCGATGGCGCGCGGCAGCAGGTAGTTGCGCGCGTAACCGGCCCGGACCTTGACCTGGTCGCCTTCGGCGCCGAGGCCTTCCACGGGTTTGATCAACAATATTTCGCTGTGAGCCATGACGTAAATCGGGTTGGAAACCTGGGTGGGCGGGAATGGCGCGGCCTCAGAACGGGACGTCGTCGTCGCCCGCCGGCGGAGTGCCGGGCGCCGGCTTGTCGTCGCCGCGCCGCGGGGCCGCCGGGCGATCGGCCGGGGTTGCGCCGGCCGC
>CAZAFS010000628.1:0-1924 GCA_964484165.1 uncultured Opitutaceae bacterium
GACCTACCTCCGCCGCGATGTCGCGGAATACGGGTGGCGACATCCGCACGGCGGGCTCCGGGACCGTTGTGCGTTGCTCGCTGGACGTGGGGGTGGGGGTCTTCTTGATCTGCGAAAAGAGGTCGAGCCCCTGACTGAAAATCAGAATACCGGTGGCGGCAAGGATTGCCGCGGTCTTACCTATGCGATCAAGGCTGGTCACCAGTTACGCCTTCGCTGCGAAGATCATACTCGGTCTTTCCGCCTGTATTGACCTCGGCGGCTAAAGCCGCTTCTGAAAACAAGCCTGTTATCGCGGCGCTGAATCGCACCGCCTCTCAACATTGGCTAGTGGCCGCCGAGCGCATCCAGCGCTGTTAGCGGCGTGGAATAGTTAGGATCGCTCACGTTCACGCTTCCCGAAGAGTCCGCGTTGTCAAAGATGGTCAGTCCGTTCCAGACATAGATCGCGTCCGGCAGATTCGTGCCCCCATTGAATAGCCCGCCGGTTAATCTGGGAATGTCGACACCCGCAGGATCCCAGTAGGTGATGCCCATCCCCAGGTTGTTTGGCAAGGCCTTTACCACGCCGTCAAGATCGCGCAGGAATTGCGCCTGGAGCGCCGGGCTCGGCGGAGTGTACCAAGGGTCATTGGACTGGGAGCCATTTTCGTAATGTTCGCCTGCCTCGATGATGAAGATGGGCTTGCCCAGGCTGGTGGCGGCATCGTTGAGCACGGTTTCTTCCACGGGTTGGCCGCCCGCGTTAGGCTGCGTCGTCAACAGCGGCCCGTGGAAGATTGGGTAATAGCTCTGGCAGATCGCGTCATAGGGAACGCCGTTGGTGTTCACCCGAGTAAAGAAATCGGTCATCGGCCAGTGCGGTTCGATGTGAATACAGGTCAGAGGAACTGGAAGCGCGGGCCCCATCGAAGTATCGGCTGCGGCATCCGCAACGCCCTGCATGCCAGCTTTCTGCAGGTCCGTAAAGTTGGAAAAGTTGCTACCCATTACGTTGCCGACTCCGGTGAGAAAGCCGTTGTTGACTTCGTTCCCGATGGATACCAGGTCAGGCATGGTGCCGTTCTGGCGGTAGCGAAGGATCTCCGCCTTGACGTAGTCGTGGACATCAGTTTGCAGTTGCGCGAGGCTGTGACCGGCCCAGGCGGGCGGCGGGTTGCCTGAGCCAGAGCCGCCGCCATCGAAGAAGAAGGTCAATTCCAGGCTCATGCCGAGGTTCTTCGTCCGCTTGGCAAGGTCAAGGTCTTGGGCTTCGGTTTCCTCAAAGCAGGCGTTGGCGGTGCAGCCCGGCTGCGACGGGTTGGAATAAGGGGGCGCCGAACTGGGCCGGACGCGCACCATGTTGACCCCGTGGTTCTTCAGGACCTGGAGAACGTCCGTCTCGGTGCCGCCGGTGTCTTTCCACCACACTAAGCCAGTGGCGATGCGGGCGGCTTCCTGTTTTTCCAGGAGCGCATTGTCCACGCCCCGGAAGTAGGCGGGCCGCAGAAGCCACTGCTGGCTCTGCGTGGCGTTACCGGAAAGCGCCGTCAGGATGAGAGACGCGCCCGCAGAGGCAGTCGGCACGTCCATCAGCAGCCCTGTACCGTTGTTCGAAACCGTGTAGTAGCCATTGCTCGTCGGGGTCAGGATCCACTGCTGCGTGTTTTTGACCGCGCACGGGTTTTGCACTACAAAACCTGCCGCGCTTTCAAAACATAGACCATTGCCGACGTTGCCGATCTGCCAAAAACCTCCGGAAAAGGTGAATGTCCATCGTTGGCTAAGGTCGGTGAAAGTCCGTGGTTGCTGGACGATGTGATCATCGGCCGAGTTGCTATTGGGATTGGCCTGCAGGCCGCTGAGCTGATTGAGGACGTAATAAACCTCACCCGTAATCGGAGTGATGTCGGTGGGCTGCGGTGGCTGGTGACTCGCCCCGACG
>CAZAFS010000629.1:0-1922 GCA_964484165.1 uncultured Opitutaceae bacterium
GCAGGCTAGAGGAGCGGACGATGCCGACTTTCAAGCACCCGTGCCCGTACTGCGACAAGTTCATCGACAGAGCCGTGGCCGCGTGCCCGTTCTGCGGCGTGGCGGATCCGTTCGCCCCGAAGCGCTGCCTCAACTGCCGCAAGATCGTCGAAGATCCGGCGTGGGTCGTGTGTCCGTCGTGCGGACAATCGCTTATCGCACCGCCCCCGCCACCCGCCGGAACGGCCGCGGCGGGGAGCGCAACCGCCGGAACGGCCGGCAACGCGACCGGCGCCGCGTCGGGGGCCGCGGTCCAGGCTCCACCTCCGCCTCGGCCGCCGCTGTTCAAGGACACGCAAGCAGCCGCGACCGGCGCCACCCCTGCGCCGGCGTCTCCGGCCGGCGGGAAGTGCAGCGGCTGCGGCGCGCCACTCCCAGCCGGTGCCCGGTTCTGCACGATTTGCGGGACGATGGCCGGATAGGCCGACCGAGATAAGGGCAGCGGACAAGAAACAGGCACGGCGGATGGCCGTGCCTGGGGTTCTTGCGGAGGGTTGCCGCCGTCAGCGAAAGTCGCCGGCAGTCTCGAGACCTAGCCGACCTTGTTGCCGCAGTTGCCGCAGAAGCGCGTGTCGGCCGCCAGGTCGTTGCCGCACTTGGAGCACTTCGCGACGCCGAGAGGGGTTCCGCAGTTGCCGCAGAACTTCTCGGAGCCGACGGGCTTGCCGCAACTCGGGCATTCGGTCGAGCGGGCGCTGGTGTCGCCCGAAAAGACGGTGGTGGCCCGAACGGCGTCGCGCATCTGTGAGACCTCCACGGACGAGCGCTCGGCTTCCATCTCGGCCGCGAGGTTCGGGGCGCAGTTGACGCACAGGCCGCGGGCCTTGTTGAAGCACGTCTCGTCGACCCAGTTGTTGCATCGCACGCAGCGGTGGAACAACGGCATGATCTCGTTGCTGGCCTTCTCCAGGGCCTTGTCGCGGGCGCCGCGGTCGGTGATCTCATGGGCGGCGTTGGCGGCGTTGCGAGCTCCCCAAAGCCCGCCGATGACGCTGCTGGCGCCGCTGAGGATCGATCCGCCCATGCCCAGGAGGTTCTTCTCGAATTCGCTCCTGTAGCCGCTGCCACAGATGTCGCAACGGAACTCGAACTGGTAGCCCTGATCGCTGGATAGATCCTGGTAGTTGCTCGTGAACGGGGTGAAGCCCGGCATTTCGACCCACTCCTGGTGGCGGCCGCGAGGCGGCCTCGTTGCGCTGACGGTGTGGTCGAATGTTACCGCCCCGAGCCTGGGCTCGAAGGCTCCATTGGTCCTACGGAACCGGCGAAACGGCTGCGGTCGTTGCGAGCGCGACCGACCGTTCCACGACCGGCGTGGCCGGCGGCACTGTCACCGGCGGCATCGGCGGTGTCTCCCAGGATGGCCAGCGAAGTGCGGTAAACGGCATCGATCCGGCTGCTGACGGCGGCCTCGAAGGCATCGCGATCGCCCGACCGGGCTCTCGCGACGAGCGCTCGCTCCATCTGCCTCCCTCTGGCCGCCTCTACTTGTATCGATGCTTACGAAGGGGCCGCGGTTACATCGATTTTCGGGCGAGGGCGCGGCCTGGCATACTCGGCCCATGCCAGACCATCTAGTCGCGCTCGAACGATTCCACGCAGCCCGGCGCGTCCTGGATGGGCGCATCGGCGCCACGCCCGTTCTGTCGTCCACGACGGCCGGCCGCGTGCTGGCGGAGCGCGGCATTCGCGTCGGCGATGGGCGCGTCTACGCCAAGGCCGAGCATCTCCAGAAAACCGGCGCGTTCAAGATTCGCGGCGCCCTGAACATGCTGGCCGCACTCTCGGCGGCTGAGCGGGCGGCCGGCGTGATCACGTTGTCGGCCGGGAACCACGCCCAGGGAGTGGCGCTGGCCGCCCACGAAGCCTGGGTCCACGCCGTC
>CAZAFS010000630.1:0-1912 GCA_964484165.1 uncultured Opitutaceae bacterium
CAAGCTGACGATGGGATTGCCGCCGCGGCAGAGGTCGGCGATGCTGGAAAGCGGTAAGCGGCCTCCAACTCAAAACCCAAAACTCAAAACCCTGGACCGCGCGGCCGTAAGGCCGAAGGTCCCCCGCCATGCACCCTCCCGTTTCCCGCCTCCTCGCGCTCGCCACCCTGCTCTCGGCCGGCCCGCTCCTGCGCGCCGCCGCGCCGCCGCCCGCCCGCGTGATCGCCGCCGACGTCCGCCAGGTCCAGGGCCCGCTCAACCCCATGTTCGACTTCTGCGTCGGCGCCGGCCGGGCGAACGAGGGCCTGCGCGCCGACTGGCAGCGCCAGCTCGCCGACGTGCACCGCGAATGCGGATTCCGCTACCTGCGGTTTCACGGGCTGCTGGGCGACGACATGGGCGTCTATCGCGAGGACCGGGACGGCCGCCCGGTCTACAACTGGCAGTACATCGACGCGCTGTACGACGCCCTGCTGGCCACCGGCGTGAAACCCTTCGTCGAGCTCGGCTTCATGCCGGCCGCGCTGGCGAGCGGGCCCTCGACGATCTTCTGGTGGAAGGGGAACGTGACGCCGCCCAAGGACTACGGGAAGTGGGGCGACCTCATCCGCGCCCTCGTCACGCACTGGACCGAACGCTACGGCGAGGCGGAGGTCGCGACGTGGTATTTCGAGGTGTGGAACGAGCCCAACCTCTCCGGTTTCTGGATCGGCGACAAGCAGGGCAAGACCGACGCCGAGTTCGAGCCGATCGCCCGGGCCGAGTACTTCAAGCTCTATGGGGTCACCGCCCGGGCGGTGAAGGCGGTGTCGCCGGGCTACCGGGTGGGCGGTCCGGCCACGGCGGGCAACGCCTGGATCCCGGAGATGATCGCGTTCTGCACGAAAAACGCCGTGCCGCTGGATTTCATCTCCACCCACGACTACGCGACCCAGGCGGGCTATCTCGACGAGAACGGCACGGCCGGCACGGTGCTCTCGTCCGACCGCGACGCGATCGCCCACAACGTCCTCCGGTCCCGCGCGCAGATCGCCGCCTCGGCGCGGCCGGACCTCGAACTGCACTACACCGAGTGGAGCACCTCCTACACGCCGTTCGACCCGGTCCACGACAGCTACCACAGCGCCGCGTTCATCCTCGAGCAGCTCAAGGGCGCCGGCGGCGCCGCGCAGTCGATGTCCTACTGGACGTTCACCGACATCTTCGAGGAGGCGGGGCCGCGCGCGACGCCGTTTCACGGCGGCTTCGGGCTGCTCAACTACCAGGACCTCCCCAAGCCCGCGTTCTTCGCCTTCCAGTTCCTGCACCGGCTGGGGGACACCGAGCTGGTGTGCGGCGATCCGGCGGCGTGGGTCTGCACCGACCGCGCGGGCGGCGTGCAGGCGCTGTTCTGGGATTACACCCTCACGCACCCGGGGCCGTCCGTGATCAACCAGGTGTTCTACCGGCGCGACCTGCCGGCGGCGCCGAAGGGCACCGCGACCCTGCGCCTGACCGGGCTGGCGGCCGGGGACTACGCGCTCGAGGTCTTTCAGGTCGGCTATCGCGTCAACGACGTCAACGCGGCCTACCGGGACCTCGGCTCCCCGGCGCAGCTCACGCGCGCGCAGGTGGCCCTGCTGAAGACCCGCAGCGCCGGCGCCCCGGTCGAGCAAACCGGCGTGACCGTCGGGGCCGACGGGGTGTTCCAGCGCGAGTTCCCGCTGCGGGAGAACGACGTCTTCCTGGTCCGCCTGCGCCGGCGCTGAAGCGGCCCGGACGCGACGCTCCTCGTCGGAGAAAACAACCAAGACACCAAGACGCCAAGTGGACTTGGTTCCTTGGCGCCCTGGCTGTGGATACTCGTAGGGGCGCAGACTTGCTGCGCCCATTTCAGAGATCAGAACCCGGATCGGATCTTACAGAAGGTAAC
>CAZAFS010000631.1:0-1912 GCA_964484165.1 uncultured Opitutaceae bacterium
AGGCGCTCCCGACCCGATTTTCCTGCGGCATGGGTTCGCACGCGGACCAATCAAACGCCGTGAACTGAGCCAACCCCCGAATCCACTCTCGGCCGCGATGCTGCCATGGAAACTGCGCACGTTGTTCGGGGTGCAGGCGCGGTGTGAATGCCTGCTGTGGCTGCTCACTCACGAAAGCGGCCATCCCGCCGACATCGCGCGTGCGACGTACTATTTTCCCCGCACGGTCGAGGAGACGCTGAAGGAACTGGCCGCTTCCGGCCTCGTGCATACCGCGCGCACGGGCCGGGAAAAGCGCTACTGGCTCAAGTCCGATGACTGGCGGTTTCTGCGCACCTGGACCAAGCCGGAGGGATTTCCCCGCTGGATTGACTGGCCGCGTTTCTTCATCGCGCAGGAACGCATCGTCGCCGTGTTGGACAACGAGGATCTCAGCCCGTTGTTGCAAGCGTCGGAATTGCGGCGCGTCTTTGAGGAATTGCAGCCGGTGCTGGCGGATGGCGGACTGCTCCCGGCATTCGTCGCCAGCCGCAATCACACCGGCGTGCAATTCACCGAGACCCTGTTGCATGACCTGCAGGGCCTGTTCGCCCAGCTCTAATCTGCCGTCCTGTCGATTGTACCGTCGTTTGCCGCGACCGGAACCAAGAGTTGGCCACGCTCTTGAGAGAGCGAATTGGCGCCCTGCTTCGGCCGCCCCAGCCAGCTGGTCATCCGGTGCCGGCGCTATCGCTGCGTGGGGTGTACCAGGAGCTTTGTGCAGCCCCTGCCGGGGATCCGGCCCGGCTGGCGCAGCTTGGAGCCGTGGCGCCGGGCGATGTTCGAGCGCCATCACGACGGGATCTGCGCGGCGAGCTTGGCGCGGCGCGAAGGCCTGGGCCAGCCGACGGTGGAGCGCATCTACGCCGAGTTTACCGAGCGCCAGGCCAAGGAGCGCCTGAGCTTGGACTGTCCGCGGGTCCTGGGCATCGATGAGCACAGTGGGTCCAACAAATGACGGGCAACGTCGACGCTGGCGGGAGACTCGCGCAGGTGGTTGCCAGTATAATAGTTCATTCTTCAATCGGTTCTTTTTCACCCGAATCGAACCTGTATCATTCGGTAGATCGGGCGCGCTCGAGATCAATGTGAACAGCGGTTGAGGTCCCCTCCTCCGCGCCCAACGGGTCCTTAAGTGCGGCAACCAAGAAAACGCCCGGCCGCTCTATGTAAAACCGATAGAGATAGTAGCGGTCTTTGTAGGTTCGAGCCGCTTTCAGTTCATTATCCTTAAGTTCGATTTTTGCCGCAGCGGATGAACGCCCCTTCACCTCGATAAAACGGAGCACCTTTGCCCAATCACGCGTCTCTGGATTCTTGAAGCCTGCCCTATCTTCCGCCGAGGCGAAGCTCAGGACGTCGCACCCGGGTGCGTCCACCCCGGTGATCCGCCCCACCAAAATCGGGAAACGCGGTGGATCACTGCTCTCTTCAAACTCCATCGCCTTTTGTTCGCAGAGAATCCCGTCAACTGGTTGGCGTGGCGGCAACGCCAGAAGCGCGTTCAACCTTGCGAACCACCAGTCGTCGCATTGCTCGCGGAGGTATGCCGGTCAGCGAAAAAGAACTTGGCCTCATCGACCAACCAAGGTGAAGAGGGCCCTCTTGAGCGACGACGCGGTGAAGTCGTTCGAAATCAAAGTCGAGACTGTCAAAGGCGTTGTGCAGCTGAACGGCTTTGTGGATAATTCTGACCAGAAATCCGCTGCAGGCAAAGACGCCGCCGCCGTTGCCGGTGTGACGGACGTCAAAAACAACCTCATCGTCAAGTAGCCAGGCCGGACCGAGACAGGCGAATCCCGTAAAGGGTGGGCCTGTCCAAAAATTACGCCAGTGGGTCTCCTATGTATTTATTGGTTCAATCCGCACGCAC
>CAZAFS010000632.1:0-1907 GCA_964484165.1 uncultured Opitutaceae bacterium
TGGATTGCTTCGTCACCCGCATCCGCGCTCTGCTGGCCAGCAGAGTCGCAATGACAAAACGAGTCACGATGGCCGATTAACCACGCGGCGCCCGCGACCAGCGCGTGGCCAGCAGCCCGTGCACCGTGAGTTGCAGCGGGTGATAGAGCATGACGGGCAGCAGGATGAGGCCGAGGCCGGGATCGGCGCCGAAAATGAGCTGCGCCATGGGGACGCCCGCCGCCAGCGTTTTCTGCGACGCGCAAAAGAGCCCGGCCACCGCGTCGCCCCGCTCCAGTCCGGCCGCGCGCACGGTCAGGCTGACCGCGGCCATGATGAAACCGAAGAGCACGATCACGCCCACCACCGCCCGCGCCGTGGTCGCCGCCCCGTAGCGCTCCCACACCCCCGCCTGCACCGAACCGGCAAACGCCGCGTACACGATGAAAAGCACGATGCCGCTGTTCACCGCGGCGAACCGGGCCCGCCGGGCGTCCGCCCACCGCCCCAGCCACGGACGCAGCGCCTGCCCGGCCGCCAGGGGCACCAGCAGCAGCAGCGCAATGTCGAGAATCACCGGCCCGAGCGGCAGGGAACGCCCGCCCGCCTGCATGAGCCACCGGGTCCAGAGCGGCGTGAGGGCGATGCCGAGGAGATTGGAGAACGTGGCATTGAAGATCGCGCCTGCCGTGTTGCCGCCCGCCACGGCGGTGAAGACGATGGCCGTGGACACCGTCGTCGGCAGCACGCACAGAAAGAGAAACCCCAGGCGCAGGTCGGCCGGCAGCAAACCGCCGGCCACGCGGGTGAAAAGCACGCCCGTCAGGGGAAAGAGCACGAAGATCCACGTCTGCACCAGGGTGTGCAGCCGCCATCGCAGCACCCCGCCCTTGAGGGCGGCGAGCGACAGCGTGAGTCCCTGGAAAAAGAAGATCAGCGCGACCGCGGCCTTGCCCGTGACCTCGGTCCGCAGCAATCCGCCCCGGGCGCCGGCGTCCGGGCAGATCCACGCCAGCGCCACCGCGGCCGCCAGACCGACCACGAACCAGTTGCGACGGAGCCAGGACATGGTCACCGGTGGCCGCGCAATTCAATCAAGACTCGGCGGCGTCGGTCCCGCCTGATCCCCGTCCAAAGCGGATCAGCGTCGTCCATAGCTCCTCGCGGCCTTCGATGCGCAGGAGCCACAGCAGTCCGGCGTAGACGGCGCAGGCCAGCGGGATCAGGCCCACGACGGCCACCAGGTCGGCCAGCCGGCCCGGCACGGCGGTGCGGATACCCCACCATCCCGCCGCCACCACGACGGCCATGGCGGCGGTGGCCAGCACGATCTTGCCGAAACTCCGCCCGAGCGGGGCCAGGCGCATCTCCGGCAGGCGGCGCACCAGCGCGCGCTCCAGGAGCACCGCTTGCACGATGATGGCGGTGGTGCTCGCCAGCACCAGACCCGCCGCGCCCAGCCAGTGCATCAACACCAGGCTCAGCACGAGATTCACCGTGAAGTCGATGAGCGCCACCTTCACCGGCGTGGCCGTGTCCTTGATCGAGTAGAAGGCGCGGATGGTCAGGTTGTTGACGGAGAAGAACGGCATGCCGATCACGAACAGGGCCAGCAGCAGGGCCATGGTGTGCGCGTCGCCGCCCGTGAAGTTGCCGTGGCGAAACAGGAGCCGGACGATCGGCTGGCACAGCAAGGCGAGCCCCGCCGCCGCCGGCACATTGATCATCAGGACCAGCCGCACGCCCTTGCGGTAGTCCGCCCCCATCGCCTCGAGCCGGTTTTCCACGGCGTGGCGCGCGAGCAGCGGGTACACCACCGTCGAGATCGCGATGGCGAACACGCCGATGGGCAGCTCCATCAGGCGGTTGGCATAAAACAGCAGCGTGGCGGCGGAGTCGTTGATCTGGTAGGCGAGCAGGTTGGAGAC
>CAZAFS010000633.1:0-1904 GCA_964484165.1 uncultured Opitutaceae bacterium
GCTCGAGCGGCCAGAGCCGGCAGGGACTGCGGCTGCCGGGATGCACCAGCAGCCGCGGGCTGGCGCTGGGCACGAGCGGCCGGGTGGCGGCGAGATCGGCGGCGCGCGGCACCAGCCGCACCGCCCGGCTGATCACCGGCACCCCGGCGGCGGCCAGGATCTGAAGGTAATATTCGGCGATGGTGCGGCTTTCATGTTTGGCCGGCGGGTCGACCACCACATGGGTGTAGAGGCGGCGCAGCCGCGGCGGGGGTTCGTGCAGCAGCGCGGCGCGGAACGGCGCGCCCGTCCACCGGGCCAGCACCGCGGTCTTCTCGGTGTTGTCGAGGTCGAAGACGTGGGTGAAGCCGGCCCGCCGCAGGGCCTGCAGGCCCCGCCACCACGAGACGGGGCCGCGCGGCAGCGTCAGCACGGTGTCGACGTCCGGATTGAGCGCCAGCACCGCCGCGTAGACCGGCTCGACCAGGACCGTGATCGGCGCCTGCGGCCAATGCAGGCGCAGGTTGCGCAGGAGCGGGCTGAGCAGCACCAGGTCGCCGAGATAGCGGCGGCGAATGACCAGGAGGTTGGGGCGGATGGCCGGCATGAAGCGGAAAAGCGGACCGGGCCCAGTCAAGGCGCCCGGCCGCACCAAGGCAACATCGTCCGCCCGCGGCGGACGGTTCGGATGGTCCGGTCCGCGCGCCCGCCCGCGCGCGGCGCCGCCGCCTCAGGTCGGCCCGCCGTGCTGGCGGTCGTAGAGCGATTTGTACAGCGCGCTGGACGCGTAGAGCCGGGCGTGATCGCCCTGCGCCACGATCCGGCCGTGGTCAAAGACCATGATGAGCGAGGCGACGCGGATGGTGCTGAACCGGTGGGCGATGATGACCACGGTCTTGCCGATGACCAGTTTGCGGAGCGCATCCTGGATGGCCGATTCGCTGTCGGAGTCGAGCGCACTGGTGGCCTCGTCGAGGATGAGGATGGGCGCGTTGCGAAGGAAGGCGCGGGCGAGGGCGATCCGCTGCTTCTGGCCGCCGGAGAGCAGCGCGCCGCGCTCGCCCACCACGGTGTCGTAGCCGTGGGCCAGTCCGCGGATGAATTCGTCGGCGTGGGCGTCAATCGCGGCGGCCATGACGTCATCGCGCTCCGCCGCGGGCCGGCCCAGCAGCAGGTTGTTGTAGATCGTGTCGTTGAACAGCACGGGGTCCTGCGACACCAGCGCGATGTTGCCCCGGAGGTCCGCCAGCCGCATCGCCCGCACGTCCAGCCCGTCGATCGTGACGGCGCCGGCGCCGACCTCGTAGAACCGGGGCACGAGGTTCGCGAAGGTGGTCTTGCCCGCGCCGCTCGGTCCAACCAGCGCGCAGACCGTGCCGGCCGGAATGGTCACGGTCACGTCGCGCAGCACCGGCGCGCTGTCGTAGGCGAAGGTGACGCCGGCAAAGGCAATGTCGCCGCGCAGCCGCCCCACCGTGGCCGGCTGCGCCGGGTCGGTGATGGTGACGGTCTCATGGAGGACCGCCTCGAGGCGGTCGAGCGCCGCCGTGCCGCGCTTGATCTCGTTGTTGAGCGCGCCGATCTTTTTGACCGGCTCGTAACTCATGTACAGGGCGGTGACCACGGCGATGAAGGTCTCGAGCGTCACGCCGGTGCCGAACGCGAAGACGAGGGTGGCGGCGATGCCGATGGCGGACAGCACCTCGATGGCAGGCGTCAACGCCTGGGCATACTTGGCGATCTTCATCTGCGCCGTGACCAGCGAGCGGGTGCCGGCGGCAAAGCGGTCCGCCTCGCGCTGTTCGAGTCCGAAGGCCCGCACCTCGCGCGCGGCGGACAGATTCTCGCTGAATACGCTGGTGATCGAGCCGAGGTGGGCCTGGAGCTGAAGCGCGCGCCGCAGAACCTTGCGGCCCACATAACGC
>CAZAFS010000634.1:0-1900 GCA_964484165.1 uncultured Opitutaceae bacterium
GCTGCGCCTCGGCGGCGTCGGCGCACTCCAGGATCAGCACGGCGTCGGACCGGTCATGCCGGAAATAGATCTCGCGCAACACGCCGGCCCGCTGGAGTTCCACGACCCGCATGGCCTCCTGCTTCAGCACCTGCGGCGTAAACGCCGACGCGGCGACCCCGGGGACTGCTTTCTCCAATGCGAGGATCTTCATGATCGAATGGAGGTCGAACTTCGGACTCCCCTTTTACCACAGATGTACACGGATTGTCACGGATCGGGACGGCGCATTCGATTCTTTTTGCGAATCATTCCGGCAAGAATGAACCGGAAAAGAAGCGATCAGCTGCCATCCGTGTATATCCGGGCCCATCCGTGGTGGGAAAAAGTCCACGATCCTCCCTTCGCCGTCAGCCCCGCCTACGCGATGAGCTTCTCGTAGTCGCCGGCCGCGAGCAGCGCGGCGGCCGCGGCCGGGGCGGCGAGCTTGAGCTTGAGCATCCAGCCGCCGTCGTACGGCGCCTGGTTGACCGTCTCGGGCGCCGTTTCCAGCGCGGCGTTCACGGCCAGCACGACGCCGCCGACCGGCGCGTAAAGATCGGAGGCGGCCTTCACCGACTCCACCACGCCGAACGATTCGCCGGCTTTGACGGCGGCGCCCACCTTGGGTAGCTGCACGTAGGTGATGTCACCCAGACTGGACTGGGCGTAATCGGAAATGCCGACGGTCGCGGTGCCGTCGCTCTCCAATTTCAGCCATTCATGGGACTTGGCGTACTTGCGGTCGGATCGGACGTTGCTCATAGGGATTGGTGGTAGGAGCGGGTTTACCCCGCGATGGCGCACTGGCGAGCCGGAAACGAAAAATCGCGGCATAAAGCCGCTCCTACACCTTTTTCAGGGGCACAAACGGGGGTTTGACGAGATGCAAGTTGATCTTCTCGCCGCGGATGTCGACGGCGAGGGGTCCATCCTTCGCCAAGGCTTCGGAGGACAGGCTGGCCGTCATCACCAGCGCGGACCCGATCGCTTCGTTCAGGATTGGCGAAAGCGTGCCCGACGCCACCTGCCCCACGACCCCGCCCGCCGGGCCGAGCACCGGCGCGCCCGCACGCACGATGCGGCGGTCGCCGGTCTTGAAAAACACGATCTTCCTCGCCGGGCCGGCGGCCTTCTCCGCCGCCAGCGCGGCGCGGCCATTGAATTCGACGCCCTTCTCGAGTTTCACGGTCCAGCCCAGCCCGGCGGCGATGGGTGATACGTTCGACGTGAGCTCATGGCCGTAGAGCGGGTAGCCCGCCTCGAGGCGCAGGCTGTCGCGCGCACCCAGACCGGCGAGTTCCAGGCCTTGCGGCGCCCCCGCGGCGAGCAGGGCCTCGGCCAGGCGCGGGGCGTCGCCCGCGGCGTGATAAAGCTCGAAGCCGTCCTCGCCGGTGTAGCCGGTGCGGCTGATCAGGCAGGGCACGCCCGCCACGACGCCCTCGGTGAAGTGATAGTATTGGACGAGTTCGAGCTTCACCTCCGTCAGCGCCTGCACGATGCCCGCGGCGCGCGGTCCTTGCACCGCCAGCAACGCATAGTCGGCGGACCGGTCGGTGATCGTGACGTTGGATCCCGCCGCCTGACCGCGCATCCACGCCAGATCCTTGTCGATGTTGCTGGCGTTGATGCAGAGAAAATAGTGCCCGGCGGCGCGCATGTAGACCAGCAGGTCGTCCACCACCCCGCCCATCGGGTAGCACATCGGCGAATAGAGCGCGCGGCCCGGGAGCAGGCGGGCCACGTCGTTAGTCACGAGCCGGTTGAGGAACGCGGCGGCGTCGGGACCGCGGACATCCACCTCGCCCATGTGGCTCACGTCGAACAGTCCGGCCGCGCGCCGCACGGCCTTGTGCTCCTCGAGGATGCTGCGGTACTGCAC
>CAZAFS010000635.1:0-1896 GCA_964484165.1 uncultured Opitutaceae bacterium
GCGCGGTAAAATCCAGCGCGCCGTCGGCCTTGACCAGGCGCCGGCAATAGGTCGCCGCCGCGTGGTCCTGTTCCTGAAACACCAGCTCGCCGCGCGCCAGACGCGGCAGCGCGCGCGCCAGCAGCGGCACCGCGGCGGCGGCCAGCCGCCCTTCCACCTCGGCGGCGGTATCAAGCGGACCGATGGGCACGCGCTCGACGTCGGCCACCGGCCCGGCGTCGAGTTGCCGCACCACGCGCATGAGCGCCACGCCCGTCTCCCGCTCCCCGCCCACAACCGCGGTCTGGATCGGCGAGGCGCCGCGATATTTGGGCAGAATCGAGGCGTGCAGGTTGAGCGTGCAAAGCCGCGCCGTGGCGAGGAAGGCCTCGTGCAGGATGTGTCCGTACGCCATGACCAGCGCCACGTCGGCCTGCTGGGCCGCGAGCCAGGCGCGGTCCTCGTCCGCGAGTTTCTCCGGCTGGCGGACGGGCACACCGTGGTCGAGCGCCCACTGCTTGACCGGGCCGGGTTCGACTTTCTGTCCGCGCCCCGCCGGCCGGTCCGGCTGGGTGAGGATCGCGACCAGACGTGCCGTCGCGCTCCCCTCGCCCGCGAGCCAGTCGAGCAGCGGCCGGGCGATGGGATCCGAGCCCAGGAAGACGAGGGAGAGCGGCGCGGGCATGGCCCAAACATGGGCCGCTCCCGCCAGGCCGCCAAGGCGCAAAAGGTGATCCCTTCCGGCCTGCCTCTGGCACGGCCTCAAGCCAGGTCGCTTCGCGCCGCGCTCCTGCGTCCGCAGCCGGCGTGACAGCGGAGGCGTCGTTCATTCTTGCCGGCGGCGGCCGCTGACTCATAACCCTACGCCGCCGCCATGAATATTCAGCCGACCCGGGAGGTCTTCCTGCGCCAGTGTGAACAGGGCAACGTCGTGCCCGTTTACGCCGACCTCATGGCGGACTTCGAAACGCCCGTCTCGGCCTACGCCAAGCTCAACGCCGCCGGCCCGGCCTACCTGCTCGAGTCGATCGAGGGCGGCGAAACCGTCTCGCGCTACAGCTTCATCGGCTGCCGGCCGCGCAAGGTCTTCGCCTGCCATCCGCAATTCACGGAAATCCGCGAGCAGGATCGCCCGCCCCAGCTCGTCCCCACCCCGCGCGACCCGCTGACGCTGATCGAGGCCGAGATCGCCGGCTACCGGCCCGTGCACGTCCCCGGCATGCCGCGCTTCATGGGCGGCGCGGTCGGCTACCTCGGCTACGAGTACGTCCACCGCCTCGAACCCACCGTGCCCGCCGCCGCCCGCGACGAGCTCGGCCTGCCGCTGATCTACTTCATGCTGTCGGACTCGCTGCTGATGTTCGACCGGGCGAAACAAACCCTGCGCCTCTGCGTCAACGCCCACGTCGGCGCCGACCGCCACGCCACCTACGACGCGGCGGTGGCGGAACTGCACCGGCTCTACGACCTCCTGCGGCAGCCGAAGGAGCTGGCGTCGTCCGCGCTCGCCGAGCCGCCGCACCTCGAGGTGCCGCCGTCCAATCTCACCCGCGCGGCCTTCGAGCAGATGGTCGAGAACGCCAAGGAATACATCCGCGCCGGCGACATCATCCAGGTGGTGCTCGGCCAGCGGTTCGCCCGCGAGTTCCAGAAGACGCCGCTCGAACTGTACCGCGCGCTCCGCACCGTGAACCCGTCGCCGTACATGTTCCTGCTCGACACCGGCGACCATGCGCTGGTGGGCGCGTCGCCCGAGGTGCACGTGCGCCTCACCGACGGCCGCGTCGAAATCCGCCCCCTCGCCGGCACCCGCCGCCGCGGCGCCACCACCGCCGAGGACCTCGCGCTCGAAAAGGAGCTGCTGGCCGACGAGAAGGAGCGCGCCGAGCACCTCATGCTGGTCGACCTGGCCCGCAA
>CAZAFS010000636.1:0-1891 GCA_964484165.1 uncultured Opitutaceae bacterium
GAGGCCTTCCTGAAAATGGAGTCGGCCGCCTACGCCGACGGGGCGCTGCCGAAAACGACGAAGGAACTGATCGCCGTCGGCATTTCCATTGTCCTCGACTGCGAGTCGTGCCTGCAGTGGCACATCGAGCAAGGCGCGCGCAGCGGCGCCACGCCCGAAGAAATCCTGGAGGCCATCGAGGTCGGCATCGAGATGGGGGGCGGCCGGGCCACGGTCTCGGCGCGGTTCGCGCTCGAGGTCATGGAGAATGTCTTTGGCCCCCAAGCCGACTCCCGGAAACAAGCCTGATCCGTGGCCCAGCGCAGGGCGTCGAGTTGGGCTCATCTTCAGCCTCTCGCTTTTGCCATCTGTCATCCTGAGCGCAGCGAAGGATCCAGTGAGATTGCGCGGCGCCGCCAGACGGTGTCCCGCCGGATTCTTCACTTCGTTCAGAATGACAATCCGATCTTGGAGACACGCCCAATGCCGTCAGCCGGCGCACGGACGGTCTCGGCAGCGCCCGTGTCCCGAAACTGGGAAACAGCCGTTCCACAGGCGGGCAGATTTCGCTCGGCGATTCCCCGGCGGCATTTTTGATCGTTGGATTTCAAGTAGTTAGGCGCCGCCTGGGCCGATGGCACACCCCATGCAAATCAATCCTGACGTTCCGCCATGCCCGCGTCCGGACCTTCATCTCCTTCACGCCGCAACCGCCGCGGCTGATCGTCGCCGTTGAATTCCAACCAGCGCCACCCCGACCCACCGCCCCATGATCACACTCCGTAACGTCGACCGCGTCTACCCGCTGAAAGGCGGGCCGTTCTACGCGCTGCGCAACATCAACCTCCAGGTCAGCGAAGGCGAGTTCATCTCCATCATGGGTCCGTCCGGCTCGGGCAAGTCGACCTTGCTGCACGTGCTGGGGTTGCACGACAGCGCCTGGGACGGCGAGTACTGGTTCGGCGGCGAGGCCGTCCACAAGATGGACAAGAAAAAGCGGTTCGACCTGCAGAAGAAAAACATCGGCTTCATCTTCCAGAGCTACCACCTGCTCGACGATCTCACGGTTTACGAGAACCTCGAGATACCGCTGAGCTACCGCGACGTGCCGAAAAAGCGGCGCGAAAGCATCGTGTGCGACGCGCTCGACCGCTTCCACATCGTCGGAAAAAAGGATCTCTATCCCAATCAGCTGTCCGGCGGCCAGCAGCAACTCGTGGGCGTGGCGCGCGCGCTCGTCGCCAACCCTCTGCTCATTCTGGCCGACGAGCCCACCGGCAACCTGCATTCGGACCAGGGGCACGAAATCATGCAGCTGTTCAAAAAGCTCAACGGCGAGGACGGCGTCACCATCGTGCAGGTGACGCATTCCAAGGACAACGCCGCCTATGGCTCGCGCATCGTGCGCCTGGCCGACGGCCTGATCGTCCCCTGACCGCCCATGCGCCGCTCCCTCACCCTCGCCTGCCTCCTCTGGTCCGCGGCCGCGCTTGCCGCGCAGGAGACCGCCCCGGCGCTCACGCTGGACGACGCCATCAAGCTCGCCCTGGCCAACAACCGCGCCATCAAGGTCGACGCCTTTACCAAGGCCATCGCCCGGGCCAACCTGCTCGCCGCCTACGGGCAGTTCGACCCGGCGCTCAACTTCAGACGCAGCTACAGCGAGGCCAACAGCGCTTCATTTACCTCAACCGACACTGGATTCATCCCGGTCACCACGTTCATCCAATCCGACAATTACGGCCTCTCAGTCGGAGGACTGACGCCGTGGGGCGCCAGCTATTCCATCGGCGGCACGTCCACCAACCAGCGCGGCAGTTACAATGCGTTTACCAACAATTTCCTGACGACCGGCGGCATCACCATCACGCAGCCGCTGCTGCGAGGCTTTGGCTTCGGCGCCAATCTGATC
>CAZAFS010000637.1:0-1887 GCA_964484165.1 uncultured Opitutaceae bacterium
GTCTGGCGCCAGGACCACAACGGCTTCACCCATCAGGACCCGGGCTTCATCGACCACGTGGTCAACAAGAAGTCCGAGATCATCCGGGTCTACTTCCCGCCCGACGCGAACACGATGCTGTCGGTCACGGACCATTGCCTGCGCAGCCGCAACTACGTCAACGTCATCGTGGCCGGCAAGCAGCCCGCCCCGAACTGGCTAACCATGGAGCAGGCGATCCTGCACTGCACCCGCGGCATCGGGATCTGGGATTGGGCCAGCAACGACCAGGGCGGCGAGCCCGACGTCGTCATGGCCTGCTGCGGCGACGTGCCGACGCTCGAAACCCTGGCCGCGGTCGACCTGATGCGCCAGTACCTGCCCGATCTGAAGATCCGCGTCGTCAACGTCGTGGACCTGATGCGCCTCGAGCCCGAGTCCGAACATCCTCACGGCATGACCGACAAGGAGTTCGACTCGCTGTTCACCACGAACAAGCCCATCGTCTTCGCGTATCACGGCTACCCGTGGCTCATCCACCGCCTCACCTACCGCCGGACCGGCCACGACAACATCCACGTCCGCGGCTACAAGGAAGAGGGCACGACCACCACGCCGTTCGACATGGTCATGCTCAACGACCTGGACCGCTATCACCTGGTCATCGACGCTATCGACCGGATCCCCGGTCTGGGCGCGAAGGCCGGCCACATCCGCCAGCTCATGCAGGACCGGCGCACCGAAGCCCGCGCCTACACTCGGGCTGAGGGCGAGGACGCGCCCGAGATCCGCAACTGGGTCTGGCCGGCGTAGGTTCGCCGCCTAAGAGGCGGCCACAGTTCGGGTCGTGATCGACCGTCGGTGCGGCCCTTCCGGGCGCTCCCACCTTTCTGCGCCGACGGGAGCCCGGTAAGGCTCCTGGATGTAGATCAGGCCGGTGTCGTCGGGGCGCATGGCGGCCGCATCCAGGAGCGGCGCGCCGCCATCTGAGCCTATCCGTCCGGAAGCACTGGGCACTGGCGTCGACACAGCCGGCGTGGCGAGGACGGGCGAGGCCGAGTTGGACGGCGCCTGCTGTGGCTCAGTGAAATTGACAGTCAAGGCCACGAGCATCGCGACGCAGCCGAGGATCAACACGGCTGCCGCGACCCGCGGCGCATGTTCGGCGTTGGAAGGTGGCGGAGTCATCTGGCTCGGTGTTTCCACTTCTCGTCACGTCACTGTACACGCACCGGGGGGCGCCTCTCATGTCATCCGGAGTGGCGCAACGGGCTCAGCAGGGCCGGGTCGATGCTCAATATCGCCGGAGATCGTACTAACATCGCGCCGCCCTTCGCCGCCCCGCGCCACGGCGCGCCGCCGCCATCACGTCGTTGCGCGCCGCCGCCGCAGCCGTCGGCTAACATTCGGGCATGACCCCTGACGCCACGGCCAGCCTGCGCACACAGGTCCGCGAGGCTATCGAGGCCGCCTGGCAGATTGCCCAGGCAGACCTGCCCGCTCCGGCCGAACCTCAGGACGTGGCCATCGCCATCGAGCGCCCCGGGGACACGAGCCACGGCGACTTCGCCAGCAACGTGGCCCTCAAGCTTGCCAAGCCGTACCGCCGCCCGCCGATGCAGCTGGCCCAAACCATCGCTGCCCGGGTAGCGACCACCGCCACGGATCCCAACTCAGTGATCGCGGCCGTGGAAGTGGCGCCGCCGGGGTTCCTCAACATCCGGCTCGCGGACGCCGCCCTGGCCGAGACGGCCGCCGGCATCCTTACCGACGCCGCCGGGTGGGGCCGGGTGGCGGCCGCGAAACCCGAGCACATCAACGTCGAGTTCGTCTCTGCCAACCCGACAGGGCCACTCCACATCGGCAACGCCCGCGGCGCCTTCACCGGCGACCTGCTCTGCCGGGTCC
>CAZAFS010000638.1:0-1877 GCA_964484165.1 uncultured Opitutaceae bacterium
ACGTTGGCCAGGCCGTGGGCCACGGCCACGCGGACCTTCGAACCGTTGATGGCGATCTCCGCCTCCTTCACGCCCTGCAGGCCGCGGACGGACGCGAATTCCAGTTTCTCCAGGTTGTGGCCGGTGATGAGGAAATAGGCGGTGCGGAGCGCGGCCTCCATCACGCCGCCGGTCACGCCGAAAAGCATGCCGGCGCCGGTGTAGTCGCCGAGGATGCTGTCGGCCTCACCCTCGGGCAGATTGAGGAAGTCGAGGCCGGACTGCTTGATCAGTCGCGCCACCTCGCGGGTGGTGAGCGCGATGTCGACGTCGATGTAGCCCGAGGCGTACATCTCGTGCGTCCGCTCCAGCTCATATTTCTTGGCCGTGCAGGGCATGATCGAGGCCACGTACATTTTGGCCGGGTCGATCCCGCGTTTCTTGGCGTAGTAGGTCTTGGCCAGGACGCCGAGCATCTGCTGGGGCGACTTGGCGGTCGAGAAGTTATCGATGAAATCGTAGTGCACCTTCTCCATGAAGTCCGTCCACGACGGGCAGCAGGAGGTGATGAGCGGAAGCTGGCCGTGGCCGTGGACGAAGCGCTCCACGAACTCGCTGGCCTCCTCCATGATGGTGAGGTCGGCGGAGAAATTGGTGTCGAACACGGCCTGGAAGCCGAGGCGGCGCAGGGCGGTGTAGAGGCGGCCGGTGAGGTCGGCGCCGGGCGGGAGCCCGAAGGCCTCGCCCAGGGCGACGCGCACCGCCGGGGCGATCTGCACCACGCAGTGCTTGGCCGGGTTGTGCAGCGCCTCCCACACGGCGGCAGTCTCGTCGTTCTCGACGATGGCGCCGGTGGGGCAGTGGTAGGCGCACTGGCCGCACTTCACGCAGGGCGACTCGGCCAGGGTGATGTCGCCGGCCGGGGCCATGCGGGTGTTGATACCGCGGTCGAGGAAGGACAGGGCCCAGACGTCCTGCATCTCCTGGCAGACCTGGACGCACCGGCCGCATTTGATGCACTTGGTGAAGTCGAGGATGATGGAGCCGTTGGAGTTGTCGGGCTTGAGGTCGGGGACGCTGCGCTTGATGTTCTCGACGCGGATGCCGAAGTCGGCGGCGAGGGCCTGGAGTTCGCAGGTGCCGTTGCGCCCGCAGGTGAGGCAGCTGTTGGGATGATTGGAGAGGATGAGCTCGATCACCGTGCGGCGGATCTCGGTGAGCTCGCCGCTGTGGGTGGTAATCTCCATGCCCTCGACCACGGGGGTGCAGCAGGCGCGCGCCATGCGGCCCTGGCCGGCGACCTGCACGATGCACAGGCCGCAGGCGGCGGTCGGCTGCAGGTCGTCGTTCTGGCAGAGCGTGGGGATCTTGACCTGCACCTGGCGGGCGGCCGCGAGGATGGTGGTGCCGGCGGGCACGGACACCGGCAGGCCGTTGATCCGGAGGGAAACTTGCGCCGCGGCGGCGGGCGGAGCGGAAGGAGGAGTGGCGGTGGCAACCATGGTAAAATCAGGCGCGGGCGGGTTCGGCGGCGGCAGGGGCGGACTCGGCGGGACGGGCCTGCGACATCTTGCGGGCGTAGGTCACGCCGCCCTCGAGGTAGGCTTTGAACTCGGGTTCGAAATAACGCAGGGCGGAAAGCACGGGGTTGGGCGCGGTCTGGCCGAGGCCGCAGAGCGAGGCTTTCTGCATCGCCTTGGAGATGGCGCGGATGCGCTCGAGATCGCCGGGCTCGCTCCGGCCGCGGGACAGGCGGTTGAGGATCTGGAGCATCTGGTAGCCGCCGATGCGGCAGGGCGCGCATTTGCCGCACGACTCGTCGACGCAGAAGCGCAGGTAGAAACGCGAGACCTCGACCATCGAGTCGTCCTGGTCCATCACGATCATGCCGCCGGAGC
>CAZAFS010000639.1:0-1871 GCA_964484165.1 uncultured Opitutaceae bacterium
ACGTCGCCGGTTGTACCGTCGATGGCGGCGACTCCGACGGCCTCGGCCTCCTCGCCGAAGATGACCAGGTAGGATCCGAGTCCCGGATGGTCCAACCGCTCGACGTAGGAGGCGCGCGCGGGCACCCGGCTGCCCAAGGCCAAGGCGGCCCGCGCGCGTTCGCTCGCTGCTTCTTCGGTCAATCCCGCCACAGATCAAATACCGTGCTCGGCGTCGTGCAGCTCGGTGAAGACCGCCCCGTCGCTGCGAACGTAGACGCGGTAGGCTCCCGCTGTGAACATGTAGAAAGGATAGTACGGCGACAGCGATTCGCGGCAGGGCTTCCATACCAGATGGGGGTAGAAGCACAGCGCTTCGGGTCTGATCTGGAGGCGTCCCGCGCGGCCGGGCAGTTCGACAACACGTCCTGCAATCGTCTCCAGCGCGGCGTCGCGCTTGATTGCGGTAAAGACGGTTTGCCCGCGGTTCGCGTTGATGGCCGACTGAAGGTAGATACCCGTGAGGGCATCCACCACAATGGCCAGCGGCGCGGTCCGCTCGTCCTCGGTCACCGGCACGACGTAGTAGAACTGGTCCGGATGATCGAGCCGCTGCACCAGCGCCGGAGTGCCCCACCTTCCCCGGCGGAGCACGCCGGCGTAGTTCTTCCGCTCGTCCAGGCCATAAACCGACAGGCCCTCCTGCGCACGCTTCACGGCCATCTCAGCCGAGAGGAACCCTTCAGAGCGCATTCTTTCCTGCGCGAAGGGACGCGCGCCGGGGTGGGACGGCGGCGGGTCGGGATCGCATATGGCGACGTACTGGCCCAGCCAGTGGCCGAAGTCAATGCCGGTCATGTAGGTGCTCTGCCAGACGGCGTAGCTGAGGTGTTCGTCGACCACGCCGCGGTCGCCGCCCGAGCCGCAGCCGTCGGAGCCGCTGTGCGGTGGCGGCGGGGCGAGAGCGGGAGTGTACCAACTGGGAACGGGCGGCCATGGATTGTTGACGTCGAATCCGGAAATCGAGTAGCTGGGGTCGCTAAAGCTCGAAGGAGCGGCGCTGGCCGTGTAGCCGCGCACGACGATCCAGTGTTGCGAATGATATACCATCGCGATCGGCGCGACTCTCCAGTTGTGGATGGTCCACACGATGGCGCGTGAGACGGTGTCCTCGTTCGGCTCCGCGTCGATGACGAAGTAAGGGTGACCATGCGGCAGGCCGGTCGGGTTCCCGGGCGGCGTCCGGTCGTTCATGGTGAATTGAAGGCCGTCCGGTGCCGTGGCCCAGCCGGACTCGGTAGTGCTGTGACTGTGGTTCTCCGCGTAGAGGCCATCCTGGCCCAGCAGTCCTGTTCCGATCTGATCGAGGACCATCTGTGCACAAGCCGCTCCGCAGTAATAGTCCGTGTCCTGCTGGTGGTAGGACACAGAGAGATCTTCGTGAACTGGCATACTTAGCTCCTTTAGGAACAATGAACCAGATTTTCCAGAGTGCCCTCCTGGATTTGGAGAAAGTATACACCAATGCCGTCCGGTGAGCGCCGATTTCTGATGAGGTTGTTATGAATTTCTCGTGACGCGCCGGGGGGGCGCCTCGGCGGCCTGGCCAGGGGTCCCCGGCCGGCGTTCCAGGAGATTGCCGGGCGCTAGCCGTGGAACGCCATCCTCAAGCGACCGCCGTTCGCGGCGCACCCGGCTGCCCAACTCCCGTCCGGTGTATGCTGAGGGCAGATCGAGAACCGGGATGGGAACCCCCATCCAAAGAGGAGGCCAGCAGAATGACCATACGGATGTCTTCTTGTGCGGCAATGGCGGTGCTGCTGCTCGGGGCTGCCTGCGGCACCATGGTGAGTGCGGAAAAGGAACGCAAGACTGCGGCCGCCGCAATCAAGG
>CAZAFS010000640.1:0-1868 GCA_964484165.1 uncultured Opitutaceae bacterium
CCTCGGCGCCGAGCACGACGTTCTCCAGCACGGTGAAGTTGTCCACGAGCATGAAATGCTGGTGCACCATGCCGATGCCCGCGGCGATCGCGTCGTGCGGGCGGTGGAGGTCCACGCGGCCGCCGCGCACGCGGATCTCCCCCGCGTCGGCCCGGTGGAAGCCGTAGACGATGTTCATCAGGGTGGACTTGCCCGCGCCGTTTTCGCCGACCAGGCCGTGCACGGTGCCGCGGGCGACGACCAGGGACACGGCCCGGTTGGCGTGCACGGCGCCGAAGTGCTTGTCGATGCCACGCAGTTCCAGCGCCGGGGGCGGATCGCGCCCCGGAGCGGCCGGCCGCGCTGGACGCTCCGCGTGCCCCGGGCTCATTGCACCTTGTATTCGGGCACCGCCAGCTTACCGCTGACGATGTCGGCGCGCGCCTGGTTAATCCGCTGTTCCATCGCTGGCGTGACGAGCGGCCGGTTGTACTCGTCGAGCGCCCAATCCACGCCTTCCTCCGCCAGCCCCAGGACCTGCGGCCCGCCCTTCCAAGCGCCGTTCTTCGCGTCGGTGAAGGCGCGGTAGGCCGCCACGTCGACGCGCTTCACCGCGGAGGTGAGCACGCTGCCGGGGTGGAGGTAATTCTGGTCGCTGTCGCAGCCGATGCTGAGTTTGTGTTCGTCCGCCGCGGCCTGCATCACGCCGACGCCGGTGGCGCCGGCCGCGTGGAAGATGACGTCGGCGCCGCGCCCGAACTGGCTGCGGGCCAGCTCGGCGCCCTTGGTCGGATCACCCCAGGCCGCCGGCGTGGTGCCGGTCATGTTCTCAAACACCTCGATTTTCGGGTTCACGTACTGTGCGCCGGCGCGATAGCCGAGGGCAAACTTGCGGATGAGCGGGATGTCCATGCCGCCGACAAAGCCGATCCGGCCGGTCTTCGAGGCCAGCGCGGCGAGCATGCCGCACAGGAACGACGACTCCTGTTCGCGGAAGTTGACCGACTGCACGTTCGGCAGGTCGACGGTGCCGTCGATGAGGGTGAACTTCACCTCGGGAAACTTCCGGGCCACATCCTCCACCGCCGAAGCCATGGAGAAGCCGACCGCCACGATGACCGTCGCCCCGCGGCGCGCGAGCTGGGTCATGATCTGCTCCCGCTGCGCGGCGTTGGTGATCTCGAACTCGCGCACGGAGATGCCGGTCTCCTTCTTGAACCGCTCGACGCCGACGCTGGCGGACTGGTTAAAGGAGCGGTCGAACTTGCCGCCGAAGTCGTAGACGATGGCCGGCATGAAGTCCCCGGCCCGGGCGGGCGGGAGCAGGGACGGCCCCGCGGCCAGCAGAACGATCCAAGGTAGGGCGGAAAGGGGCGCGCGATTCATGCGGGGGGCCGGTCGGGTGCCCGCCACCGTGCAGGAAAGACGCGGATAATTCAACCCTGGAGCAACTTGGACACGACCGGTCCGGCGGTGATGGCTCCCATTCGCGCCGCTGATTCTTTGCCGGCGCAGGGTTAGGCAGCTTGATAGGCCGTTCGATGAACCGGTACGATATGGGGCTCCCTCTTTATCAACATGTCTCCGCCCGAAACCGCTAAGCCCACACTGCCCGACCGGCTAAAGTCGTGGAAAGACGACGAAGCCGACCTGCTCGAGTCGCTTGACCAGCTCGAGACCCGGCAAGGCTTCATCCCTCGCAACATCGCCGAGGAGATCTCCCGCATCGTCGAGATCAAGCTCGAGCGGCTCCGCCAGCTGCAGACCAAGGTCGAGAGCGACGTGCGCAAGGAAGTCGATGCGCTCGTCGAGAAATGGAAGGGCGAGGAGGGCAGCCTGATCCTCATCCTCCACGAAATCCAGAACCAGCACGGCTACGTGCCGCGCGA
>CAZAFS010000641.1:0-1864 GCA_964484165.1 uncultured Opitutaceae bacterium
ACGGCGCCATCGGCTGCGGCGTCGCCGAGGGGACGCTCGTCAAGGTCATCGGCACGTCGACCTGCGACGTGGGCGTGGTCTCGGCCGGGAGGAAGGTGCCGGACATCCCCGGTATCTGCGGCATCGTCAAGGGCGCGATCCTACCCGGCTATTACGGCCTCGAGGCCGGCCAGTCCGCCGTGGGCGACATTTTCAACTGGTGGGTCGAAGTGGTGTGCGAGGGCCGCGCCGCCCTGCATGCCCGGCTGTCGCGGGAGGCCGCGCGGCTGAAGCCCGGCCAGAGCGGCCTGCTCGCGCTCGACTGGAACAACGGCAACCGGACCATCCTCGTCGACCAGACCCTGTCGGGCCTGCTGCTCGGGCAGACCTTGCACACGACCAAGGCGGAGATCTACCGCACCCTCATCGAGGCCACCGCCTTTGGCGCGCGCGCCATTATCGAGCGCTTCAAGGAATACGGCGTGCCCATCGACCGGGTGGTCTGCGCCGGCGGCATCGCGGAGAAAAACCCGCTGCTCATGCAGATCTACGCCGACGTCACCGGCTGCACCATGCTCGTCGCCGGCTCCAGCCAGGCCTGCGCGCTCGGCGCGGCGGTGGCCGCGGCGGTCCTGGCCGGCGCGCACCGGGATTTTGCCACCGCGGAGGCGAAGATGACCTCGCTCCAGAAAACCCGCTACCGGCCCAATCCGGCCGCGCGGAAAACCTACGAGCAGCTCTACCTGCTCTACCGCCAGCTGCACGACTCGTTTGGCGGCCTGAACAAGTCCGCCGATCTGTCGCGTGTGATGAAAGATCTGCTGGCGATCAAAGAAACCCAGTCGGGCTGACGCGTGTAGGGCGGCATCGCCGAATGCCGCCAGATTCGACGTTTTCCGGCGGGGTGCGGCGACCCCGCCCTACCACCACGCCACTTCCATGAAAAACCTCACCCCTCCCGAAATCTGGTTTGTCACCGGCAGCCAGCACCTCTACGGCCCCGGCCCGCTCAAGCAGGTCGCGGCCAATTCAAAAAAAATCGCCTACGCGCTGGGCGCCGCCAAGCGGATCCCGCTGAAAGTTGTCTTCAAGGCGCTCCTGACCACGCCGGACGAGATCCGGGCGCTCTGCCTCGAGGCCAATCACGACGCCCGCTGCGCCGGCCTCATCCTCTGGATGCACACCTTCTCACCGGCGAAGATGTGGATCGGCGGCCTCTCCGTGCTGAAGAAGCCCTTCGTCCACCTCCACACCCAGTTCAACCGCGACCTGCCGTGGGCCGAGATCGACATGGACTTCATGAACCTCAACCAGTCCGCGCACGGCGACCGCGAGGCCGGGTTCCTTCACACCCGCCTGCGGCTCAACCGCAAGGTCGTGGTCGGCCACTGGGAGGACTCCGAGGTGCAGGACCGGCTGGCGGCCTGGATGCGCGCCGCCCACGCCTGGCACGACCTGCAGGGCGCGAAGTTCGCCCGCTTCGGCGACAACATGCGCCAGGTGGCCGTGACCGAGGGCGACAAGGTTTCGGCCGAGATGGTTTTCGGTTTTGCCGTCAACGGTTACGGCGTCGGCGACCTCGTGGGCAAGATCTCGGAGGCCGGCATGAACGACCGCGCGATCGACAAGCTCTGCGCGGAATACGAGGAGCGCTACAAGGTCGCCAAGGAGCTCCGCGCCGGCGGGGCGCGGCACGACGCGCTCCGCTACGGCGCGCGCATCGAGCTCGGCCTGCGCGCCTTTCTCGAGGAGGGCGGCTTCAAGGGTTTCACCGACACGTTCGAGGACCTCCACGGCCTCCGCCAGCTCCCCGGCCTGGCCGTGCAGCGCCTGATGGCCGACGGCTACGGCTTCGGCGCCGAGGGCGACTGGAAGACCTGCGCGC
>CAZAFS010000642.1:0-1843 GCA_964484165.1 uncultured Opitutaceae bacterium
TGCCCCTGCCGGTCGTGCCGGAGGACGTCAAGGTGGCGATCCTCCGCTTCAGCATCCCCCGCACGCTGCTGCGGGACCGGGTGACCCTGACGGTCAGCTATTTTCAGCCGCATTACCAGATGGCGGGCCGGGAGGTGGCGGCTTACCTGCCCCTGCTCCCCGATTTCGAGGCGCTGAAGAACGAGCTGCTCTTCTCGACCTTGGATTTCATGGTCGGGTTTGAAGCGGTGGACGCGGTCCGCCTGCACCGCCTGTCCGCCAACCGCTCGGCCGAGGCGGAGATTCCCGGCAAGGTGGTCGTGCATCCGGCGCATCGGGAAATCATCGCAGTGTCGGTCGAGGCGGCGGACGCGGCCGGCAGCGGGCCGGCGGCGGCGGCGGGCGAGGGGCGGCGGTGAGGTCAGCCATTTCGTGGTCGCGTTGCCGGGACCTTCGGGATGGGATGCAGTGCGCCGGCGGCCGCGCCGCCCGGTGCTGAAAGCGAAACGTCCGTGAGATTCCTCCTGGTCCTGATCGGTTGGTGCATCCTGCTGGTGCTGTGCTGGCCGCTGGCACTGCTGCTGTTCTTGCTTCTCCCGATCCTGTGGCTGCTGGCCCTGCCCTTCCGGCTGGCCCACGCGTGCGTCGAAGCGGTTTTCGCCCTGATCCGCGCCGTGCTCCTCCTGCCGGCCCACCTTCTCGGGCCCCGCCGCCGGGCGTAGGGGATCGCGCCGCTAGCGCCGAGAACTCATGCCCGAGCGACAGGACTACATTCTGCGGCTGCTGGAAGAGCTGGGCCGGTTCCTGGCCGAAGTAGTGAAATTCCGCCAGGCCGGTCACTACGAGGCGGCCCTGCTCACGCTGCTGCAGGCGCAGGAGCGGCTGTTTGTCCGGTCCGTCCCGGAATTCATGACCCGGCCCATCGAAGAGCAGGTGCACCTGCTCGTGCTCGGCGAAACCGCCGCCATCGCTCGTGAAAAGTGCCTGGCGTACGCCAACCTGCTGACCGAGGCCGGGCACACTTACCGGGCCGGCGGACAACTGGTTTTGGCGCAGGGCGCCTACCAGCTGGCCCTGCACGTGACCCTGCTGGCCGCGCTGAAATTACCCTCCACCGATCCGGCCGACACGCAGGCGCGCATTCTCGCGCTGCGCGGATGGTTGCCGGCCGACGAGCTCCGCGACGAAGTCAAGCAGCTGCTGGACCGGCTGGCGGCAAAAGCCTGAGCCGCGGCGGGCGCGCCGGCGCGGGCCACGGATGTGCCCGGAACCTCCCCGGGGGAGCCCCTCACCGGCTGATGTCGGCGAGGAACTCCGCCATGGTGGTGTAGCGGTCGAGCAGTTTGCGGGCCGCGGCGCAACGCGCGGCGGGGGCGAGGCCGGTGTTCTCGGCGAGGAACACGATGTAACGGGCGATGCCCTTGGCAAAATTGAGCCGCCCCTCATCGCTGATGGCGTAGAACCGGGCGCGCTGCCGGTAGCCCGCCGCGGTATGGTCGCCCAGCGCCTGCTTGTCGGCGCGGCCGCCGGCCGCCAGCACGTAAAGGAAGTTGTACTCGAACCAGAACATGCGGTCCGGACTCGGCGGCAGCGCCTCGACCGCCTGCCGCGTGACGGCCGGCGAGCCGAACACGTCAGCGGACTTCCCGGCCTTGGTCAGCGCGTCGGTGATGAACACCCGCGCCATCTTCTGCTCGGTGGCGTCCGCACTGAACGCGCCCAGCAGGGCGAGCTCGACGGTGAAGCGGTACCAGTCGTGCCAGAGCACCTGATCGGCGGCGTTGCGGGAGTCATGGAGCGCCACGCCCATCTCGTAGGTGTAGCGGCCGCTGGTCTTGATCTCGAGGCGCCCGCCGGTGACCTG
>CAZAFS010000643.1:0-1839 GCA_964484165.1 uncultured Opitutaceae bacterium
TCGACGTCCGCCGCGCCGCCCAGCGCCAGCTCCGCCAGCTTCTGCTCGTTGGCGGGGTTGATCGACTCGAAGTACTTGCCCGAGCGCGGGGCGACAAACTCGCCGTTGATGAACAGTTCGTAGCGCGCCTTCAGCTTGGGATCGGCCGTCTCGGGCGCCGGATCGTATTCCCAGAGGTCGCCGAAGATGAGCCCGGGCGCCGGCCGGCCGTGGGAGCGCGGGGCGGGGCGGGGAGATTTCTTTCCTGAGATTAGGGTTGGCATGTGCGAGTCACGTCATTCTGAGCGCAGCGAAGAATCCATCGGGAAAGGATAATGGGGTCGGGCTGGATCCTTCGCTTCGCTCAGGATGACAGGAGAGGGTGGATTAATACGACTCCGCGGCTTCGCTGAAATAGTACGGGGCCTGGTAGGCGCCGGTCTTCTCCCGCTCGAGCTGGCGCAGCAGGTCGTTGAGGAGCGAGCTGGCGCCGAAGCGGTAGCGCTCGTTGGTGAGCCACGCGTCGCCCAGCGTCTCCTTCACGGCGATGAGGAACTGCAGGGCCTGCTTGGCGGTGCGGATGCCGCCCGCCGGTTTCATCCCGACGGGCTGGCCGGTGGCGAGGTAGAAATCGCGGATGGCCTCGAGCATGACCTGGTTGTTGCCGAGCGTGGCGTTCGCCGGGGTCTTGCCCGTGCTGGTCTTGATGAAATCGCCGGCGCGGATGACGCGCATGGCGAGGAAGGACGCAGCGCGGATGTTGTCGTAGGTCTCGAGCTCGCTCGTCTCCAGGATGACCTTGAGCGCGGCGTCCCCGCACGCCTCCACCACCGCGGCGATTTCGTCCTGCACGCGGGCGAACTCGCCGGCGAGGAACGCCCCACGGTTGAGCACCATGTCGATCTCGTCCGCGCCGTCGGCCACGGCCGTGCGCACCTCGGCCAGCCGGGTCTTGAACGGCATCTGGCCGGAGGGGAACGCGGTGGCGACCGAGGCGATGCGCACCGGCGGGTCCGCCCCGAGCGCGCGGCGGGCCGCCCGCACCATTGCCGGATACACGCAGACGGCGGCGACCGGCGGCACGTCCGGGTCGTCGTGCGGCCGCAGGGCCTTGCGGCAGAGCGACGCGATTTTGCCGGGCGTGTCCTTGCCCTCCAGCGTGGTGAGGTCGACCATGGACACGGCCAGCTTCAGGCCGAACACCTTGGCGCGCTTCTTGATGCTGCGCGTGGTGTATTTGGCCGCCCGCTCCTCGACGCCAACGGCGTCGACGGTTCCAATCTCGTCCAAGAGGCGGTGAAACGTCGCGTGCGGGGAAACAGCCATACGGGTCGGGTAATATCGTTCGGACCCTCCCTGAAAACAACGCGAAAGTCGGCGTCGCGCGCCGCCCGGCCACGGGCCTTTTCCGGTTGCGCCCGCCCCGCGGCTGGCGGATTTTACCGCCCGCCCATGCGCCCGCCTTCGCCCCCGCCCGCCCGCCCTCACGGCGAAATCGTCATTCGCACCATCGCGATGCCGGCCGACACCAATTCCAAAGGCGACATCTTCGGCGGCTGGCTGCTGTCGCAGATGGACCTCGGCGGCTCGGTGTTGGCGCGCAACGTTGCCCACAGCCGGGTGGCGACGGTCGCCATCGAGGCGATGTCGTTCCTCTATCCCGTGTTCGTCGGCGACATCGTCACCTGCTACGCCAGCCTGCAATCGGTCGGCCGCACGTCGATGAAGATCGACCTCGAGGCGTGGGTGCAGCGCCAGACCGACGGTTCGCTTCACCGGGTGACCGAAGGCGTCTTCACCTACGTGGCCATCACCAAAGCCGGCCGGCCACACCCGGTGAGCCGCAAGGCCTGAGTCCTC
>CAZAFS010000644.1:0-1829 GCA_964484165.1 uncultured Opitutaceae bacterium
CGACGAATTTCAACTCCGACGCCGGCAGCTGGCGCAGGTGCTGGAGCGTGGCGCCGGACTGGTCGGCCCGGATGAAAAACGCGAAGGCTTCCACCGGCGGCAGCAGCTGGCGCGGCAGCGCCTGCGGGCTCACCTGCCGGTGCGGCCAGCCGGGCGGGGGCGGCACGTCGTAGACCACGGCCACGGCGATCGCGAGGTTGGCATAGTCCTTGAAGTCGGACGGATTGCGCAGCCAGAGCCCCGCCAGAATGGACAGCACCATCGAGGGCTGGTCGAGGGGCGAAATCAGCGTGAATAACTGATCGGAGAATTCCGGGGAGCCCAGGGCATAAGTCTGCAGCCCGGCCGGCCACAACGAGCCCAGCGGTTGTGAGCCCGCCGAAACATTCAGGGTCAGGTTGGAGTGGGCGGCCTGGGCCTGGCGAACGTTGTTGGCCCAGCCGGCGACAGCCTGGTTCTCGGGCAGGCTGAAGAGCTCGGCCCAGCGGTAGAGATAATACCAAGCCTGCGCCTGGGCCCCTTTCTGCCCGTAGAGCCCGACCGCCGCGTCGCGCAGCTCCCCGGCGACGGTCCCCCATCCGACCTGTGCCGCCTCCGCCTGCAGCGCGGTCACCCGCTCCGCCGACGGCGCGCGTCCCAACTCGCCGGCCGGGATGTCCGCCGCCACCGCGGCGCTGACTGCCAGCCCCAGACTGCCCAGCACCAGCGCGGCTCGTCGCATCATGGTCCGAGGAAAACAGAAAGCCGGCGACTGGCAATGCCGCCGGCTTTCGAAAATGCTCCCGCCCGCCTCAGGACGAAACCCCGGTCGCGCCGGCGGCCGGCGCCTTCTGCCTGAATTCGAGCTTCTCGCCCTCGCGCACGACGAGGATGGGTTCACCATCCTTGATCGTGCCGCGCAGGACGGCCTCCGCCAGCGGATCCTCCAGCAACTGCTCGACCGCCCGCCGCAATGGGCGGGCGCCGTACTTCTCGTCGTAGCCCTTCTCGATCAACAGCAGTTTCGCCTCCGGCGTCAACTCGAGCTGGATTTTCTTTTCGACCAGGCGCTTGGCCACCTTCGCGACCTCCAGTTCGACGATTTTGAGCAGGTCGTCCTTGCTCAGCGGCCGGAAGAAGACGATGTCCGAGATGCGGTTGAGGAACTCGGGCTTGAAGATCTTCTTGGCCTCCTCGAGCACCTTCTCGCGCATCTTCTCCAAGTCGTGGAAGTCATCCTTGCCGCCCGCGGCGAAGCCCATCGTGGTCTGGTGCTGGAGCTGCTGGGCGCCCACGTTGGACGTCATGATGACGATCGAGTTGCGGAAATCCACCGTGCGGCCCAGCGAGTCGGTCAGGCGGCCGTCCTCGAGGATCTGCAAGAGCAGCTGGACAACGTCGGGATGCGCTTTCTCGACCTCGTCGAACAGGATCACGGCATAGGGGCGGCGGCGCACCTGCTCGGTGAGCTGCCCGCCCTCCTCGTAGCCCACGTAGCCGGGCGGCGAGCCGATCAGCCGCGACACGGAGAATTTCTCCATGTATTCCGACATGTCGAACTGGATGATCGCGTCCTGGCTGGCGAACATCTGCGCGGCCAGCTGCTTGGCCAGCTCGGTCTTGCCCACGCCGGTCGGCCCGACAAAGAGGAACGAACCGATGGGCCGGCGCGGATCCTTCAGGTCCGCCCGCGAGCGGCGCAGGGCGCGGGCGATCGCGACCGTGGCGGCGTCCTGGCCGACGATGAACTTCTGGAGCTCGATCTCGAGCTGGAGCAGCTTCTCGCTCTCCTTCTTTTCCATCCGGCTGAGCGGAATGCCCGTCCAGTCGGCGACCACCTGCATCATCAG
>CAZAFS010000645.1:0-1818 GCA_964484165.1 uncultured Opitutaceae bacterium
ACCTGCTCGCAGTTGCTGTAGACCTCGACGTCCTCGTCATGCGGGGCGGGGTTGCGCGGGTTCCAGTCGGAGAAGAGCACTTGCGGCCGGCGGCGCTGGAACGTGCCGTAGCCGGGATCGGCCGGGCCGCGCGGGGTGGGGGCGACGCGGCGGGCGGCGTACACCATGGGCCGGTCGCTCCACCAGCTCTGGACCTGGTAGCCGTCCGGGCGCGGCTGGGCCGTGCGGTCGAGCAGGCCGGAGCTGCTTGCGATGTTCGGCCAGAACCAGGCTTCGCCGAGATAGTCGATCCCGCTCCAGATGAACTCGCCCGCGTAGGCCGGCGTGTCGCGCACGGCCAGCCAGGAGGCCAGGTCATGCCGGTTCTCCGTGCCCACGATCTTGCGCGCCGGCTTGGCGGCGTGGGCGGCGATCAGCTCCTCGTTGCGATAGTTGGTGCCGATGACGTCGAGCAGGTCGGCGAGGCCATCGTCGTAGTCGTGGCTGCGTTCGGGCCGCAGCAATGCCTGGGTGACGGGCCGGGTGGGATCGTGGTCGTGAAACACCGCGATGAGGCCGGCGAGGATCCGCTTGGCGAGGTCGGCCTGGGGCGTGTCGTGAATCTCGTTGCCGGCGCTGTAGAGGATGATGCTCGGATGATTGCGGTCCCGCCGCACGGTGTCGCGGGTGTCGATTTTCGACCACTCGTTGAAATACAGGTGGTAGTCGTACGGATTCTTGGCGACGGTCCAGCAATCGAACAGCTCGTCCATCACCAGGAAGCCCAGGCGGTCGCACAGATCGAGAAACTCGGGGGCCGGCGGATTGTGGGCGGTGCGGATGGCGTTCACGCCGAGCTCCTTCAGCGCCGCCAGGCGTTGCGCCCAGACGCCGAGGGGCACGGCCATGCCGAAGGCGCTCGCATCGTCGTGCAGGCAGATGCCCTTGAGCTTCAGGTTTCTGCCGTTGAGCCAGAAGCCGGTCGCGGCGTCGAACCGCGCCTCGCGGATGCCGAAGGGCGTGGTCTCGTCGTCGAGGGTGGCGCCGTCCGCGCGCACCTCGGTGACAAGGCGGTAGAGCGCCGGGTGGTCGACATCCCAGCGCTCGGGGGCCGGGACGGCGATATCCTGGTCGAATTCGGCCGACTGGCCGGCCGGCACGGTCCGGCCGGTCTCGACCGTGCGGACCAGCCGGCCGTCGGGTGCGAACACGGTGAGGCGGAGCGTCACGTCGCGGGGCGTGCCGGACTGGTTCACGACCGCGCCGCGCACGTGCACCGTGGCCTCGTCGGCGGCGACGCGCGGCGTGGTCACGAACGTGCCCCATTTCTCGAGATGCACGGGATCCGTGACCACGAGGCGGACGTGGCGGTAGATGCCCGCGCCCTCATACCACCGGGACGCGGGCTGGCGGGAATCGTCCACCCGCACCGCGAGGAGATTGGGCGCATTCTCGCCGGACCTGAGATGGTCCGTCAGTTCGTAGCCGAAGCTGACGTAGCCGTAAGGCCGGTTTCCGAGGTGAAAGCCGTTGATCCACACGTCGCTGTTGGCCATCACGCCGTCGAACTCGACAAAAACGCGGCGGCCGGCGTCGGCGGCCGGGAGCGTGAACTGCCTGCGGTACCAGCCGATGCCGGCCGGCAGGAAGCCGCCCGCGAAGCCGGCCGGGTTTTTCTGGTCGAACGGACCCTCGATGCTCCAGTCGTGCGGCAGATTCACGACCCGCCACCCGGCGTCGGCAAAATCCGGCAGCTCGGCACCCGGGGCGTCGGCGTTGAGAAAACGCCAATCCTGGTCGAACGGCACCACGGTGCGTGCGGGCGTCGGCGATCCGGCT
>CAZAFS010000646.1:0-1810 GCA_964484165.1 uncultured Opitutaceae bacterium
TTAGAGCATCTCGTTTACACCGAGGAGGTCGGGGGTTCGAGTCCCTCGCCGTCCAGTCTTCGCTCGCAGCGAGAGCGAAGACTGCCGCGCCGTAGCCCCGCGCCTGCGAGGGGCGCCGGCGGGCCCCATCGCTGCAAGCTTCGACTCGGCAAGCCACCCAACGCGATCCAGTACCTCCCCCCCATGCACCGACACACCATCTCGGTCCTCGTCGAAAACAAGTTCGGCGTGCTGGCGCGCATCGCCGGCATGTTCTCCGGCCGCGGCTTCAACATTGACACGCTTAATGTCGCGCCGACGCACGACGCCTCGCTCTCGCGGATGACGGTCGTGCTCAAGGGCGACGACTCGGCCCTCGACCTCTGCATCAAGCAGCTCCGCAAGCTGATCAACGTCGTCGACGTCGTCGACTTCAAGGAAGGGCAGGCGGTCAGCCGCGAGCTGGTGCTGGTGAAGATCAAGGCGGACGGCAAGACGCGGCCGGAAATCATGCAGATCTGCGACATCTTCCGCGCCAAGATCGTCAACGTCGGCCACGAGGACGTCATCATCGAGGCCACGGGCGACGAGGGGAAGATCACGGCCTTCCTCGGCCTGCTCGAACCGTTCGGCATCCTCGAGCTCGCCCGCACCGGCCAGCTCGCCCTCCGGCGCCTGACCGTCTAAAACGCTGACGCGCGGTTGAGGTTGAAGGTTGAGGTTTAGGTCGGATATTCCTTCCGCCGGCGTCTTTCGCCTGATTTCCACTCTTACTTCAACTTAAACCTACAACCTGAACCTGATTTCCCATGCCCGCCAAAGTATACACCGACAAAGACGCCAACCTCGGCGTGTTCGCCAAGAAAACCCTGGCCGTGCTCGGCTACGGGTCCCAGGGCCACGCCCACGCCCTCAATCTGAAGGACAGCGGCTGCAAGGTCATCATCGGCCTCTATCCCGGCTCCAAGTCCCGGGCGGTCGCGAAGCAGCACGGCTTCCAGGTGTTCGACACCGCCGAGGCGGTGCGCCGCGCCGATGTCATCATGGTCGGCCTGCCTGACATGAAGCAGGCCGGGGTGTACGCGCAGGACATCGCGCCGAACCTGGCGCCGGGCAAGTGCCTGTTGTTCTCCCACGGCCTGAGCATCCATTTCGGCCTGATCAAGCCGCCGCCGTCGATCGACGTGATCATGGTCGCGCCCAAGGGCCCGGGCCACATGGTGCGCCGCCTCTACACCGAGGGCAAAGGCATGCCGTCGCTCATCGCCGTCTACCAGGACAAATCCAAGCAGGCCAAGCAGCTCGCGCTGGCCTGGGCCAAGGGCATCGGCTCCACCCGCGCCGGCGTCCTCCAGACCTCGTTCAAGGAGGAGACCGAGACCGATCTCTTCGGCGAGCAGGTCGTGCTCTGCGGCGGCGCCAGTGCCCTCGTGCAGGCGGGCTTCGAGACGCTCGTCGCCGCCGGCTACCAGCCCGAGATGGCCTACTTCGAATGCCTCCATGAGCTGAAGCTCATCTGCGATCTCATCTACGAGAGCGGTATCGCCGGCATGCGCTTCTCGGTCTCCGAGACGGCCAAGTACGGCGACATCACCCGCGGCCCGCGCATCATCAACCGGCGGACCCGGGCCGAGATGAAAAAGATCCTCCAGGAGATCCAGTCGGGCAAATTCACCCGGGAATGGGTCCGGGAGTACAAGGGCGGCCTCAAAAACTACAAGCGGCTGCTGGCGGCCGGTGAAAGGCACCCCATCGAAAAGACCGGCCGGCGCCTCCGCGCCATGATGCCCTGGATGTCGAAGAAGAACATCAAGGGCGTCCAGGCGGCGTA
>CAZAFS010000647.1:0-1809 GCA_964484165.1 uncultured Opitutaceae bacterium
GCCTGATCCTCATCCTCCACGAAATCCAGAACCAGCACGGCTACGTGCCGCGCGAGGTGGCGATGGAGGTGTCGCACGCGCTCGGGGTGGGGCTGGCGCGCATTTACGAGGTCATCACCTTCTACCACTACTTCCAGCTCAAGCCGCCGGGCCGTCACACCATGGCCGTCTGCATGGGCACCGCCTGCTACCTCAAGGGCGCGCCCGCCCTCCTCACCGAGGCCAAGAACCAGCTCAAGATCGAGGAGGGCAACACCACGCCCGACCGCGAATGGCACCTCGACGTGGTCCGCTGCATCGGCTGTTGCGGCATGAGCCCCGCCATGGTCGTGGACGGCAAGGTCCACGGCCGCGTCAAACCCGGCGACGTCACGCAGCGCCTCGCGCCCGTCTCCCCGACCAAGGCCACCCCATGACCAGGCTCACTCTCGCCGATCTGCAGAAACCCGCCGCCCACGCCGCCACCGCCGGACCGGACTGGGTTCGCGTCAGCATGGACACCGGCGGCATCGCCGCCGGCGCCGACGAAGTCTGCGCTGTCCTGGAGAAGGAGGCCGGCAGCCTCGGTTTCCCGCTCGAAGTGCGTCGGGTGGGCACCCTCGGCTACTCCTTCGCCGACCCGCTGGTCGAGGTCGCGCGCCAGGGCATGCCGACCGTGGTCTACGGCCAGGTCGACACCGCCGCCGCCCGTCTCATCGTGAAGGACCATCTCATGGGCCGCCGGCTGCTCGACGACCACATTCTCGCCAGCCGCGCCCGGAGCACTGTCCTCGACAGCCCCACCACCGCCATTCTCGTCAAGGACACCGGCGCGGAAAGCGCCGACAAGACGCAGTTCTTCCAATTCTCGCTGATCGAGGACCTCAAACGTCGCGGCCTGCAGGAAAAGGTGCAGGTGGTGCGCGCCCTGGATCTCGGCGTGTACGACAAGGGCGTCGCCGTGCAATTCCTGCCGTCGCGCGTCACGTACGTCAACGTGCTCGCACCCGACATCGCCCGCATCGTCGACACCACCCTGCGGAGCAAGAAGATCATCGACAACCTCCTGTACCGCGTGCCCGACCAGCAGGTGCGGGTCGTTCTCCGCCACTGTGGCGTGATCGATCCGGAAAGCCTGGCCAACAGCCTGCAGCACGGCGTCTACCAGGGGCTGGCTCGCGTGCTCGGCGGCCTGAAGCCGGAGGAAGTCATCGCCGAGATGAAGGTCAGCGGCCTGCGCGGCCGCGGCGGCGCCGGTTTTCCCACCTGGCTCAAATGGCAGCTCACCCGCGAGGTGACCCGCGAGCCCAAGTACATCATCTGCAACGGCGACGAGGGCGACCCCGGCGCCTATATGGACCGCAGCGTGCTCGAGGGCGATCCGCACAGCGTGCTGGAGGGCCTCATCATCGCCGGCTACGCCATCGGCGCTCAACGCGGCTACTTCTACATCCGCGCCGAGTATCCGCTGGCCGTGCACCGCGTGGAAAAGGCCATCGCCGAGGCGCGCGCCTCCGGCCTGCTCGGCGACAACATCCTCGGCTCCGGTTTTTCCTTCGACGCCAAGGTCCGCCTCGGCGCCGGCGCGTTCGTCTGCGGCGAGGAGACCGCCCTCATCGCCTCGATCGAGGGCAAGCGCGGCAGCCCCAGCCCGCGGCCGCCCTACCCGTCCGTGCGTGGCCTCTTCGGCCAGCCCACGGCAATCAACAACGTCGAAACGCTCGCCGCGGTGCCCGAGATCCTCGTGCGCGGCGGCGCGTGGTACGCGGGGTACGGCACGGAAAAATCGCGCGGCACCAAGGTCTTTGCCGTGACCGGCAAGGTCCGCCT
>CAZAFS010000648.1:0-1807 GCA_964484165.1 uncultured Opitutaceae bacterium
CCCTCGCCCAGGCCGATGTCGGCGTGGCGATGAACACCGGCACCCAGGCCGCCAAAGAGGCGGGCAACATGGTCGACCTCGACTCCAACCCGACGAAGCTCCTCGATATCGTCGAGATCGGCAAGCAGCTGCTCATCACCCGCGGCTCGCTCACCACGTTCAGCATCGCCAACGACGTCGCCAAGTATTTCGCCATCATCCCGGCCATGCTGGTCGGCGTGTTTCCCGCCATCGCGCCGCTGAACGTCATGCACCTGGCCTCGCCGCTGAGCGCGATCCTGAGCGCGGTCATTTTCAACGCGCTCATCATCGTCGCGCTGATCCCGCTGGCCCTGCGCGGGGTCGCCTACCGGCCGATCGGCGCCGCCGCCATCCTCCGCCGCAACCTCCTCATCTACGGCTTCGGCGGCATCGTCATCCCGTTCATCGGCATCAAGGCCATCGATCTCCTGGTCAACGCCATCCACCTCGTGTGACAACCGCCTTTGTCATTCTGAACGAAGTGAAGAATCCAGAGCAACTCCGCTGACCGTGTCCCCGTGGATTCTTCGCTACGCTCAGAATGACCCAAAGAATTCGCCATGAAAACCTTCCTGCTCGAATTAAAGACCTCGATCCTGCTCACCGCCGTGCTCGTCGTGGTGCTGTGCGGTGCGTATCCGCTCGCCGTCTGGGCGGGCGGCCAGGCGTGGTTTTCCGCCAAGGCCAACGGCAGCTTGATCGTGGACCGGGATGGCACGGTCCGCGGCTCCGCGCTGCTGGCGCAAAACTTCAGCAGCGACAAGTATTTCCAGCCGCGCCCCTCCGCCGCGGGCACCGGCTATGACGCCACCAGTTCCTCGGGCACCAATCTCGGGCCGACCAGCCAGAAACTGGCCGACAGCATCAAGGCCGCCGTCGCCGCCTACCGCACCGGCAACGGCCTCGCCGCCGACGCCCCCGTGCCGGCCGACGCGGTCACCTCCTCCGGCAGCGGTCTAGACCCGCATATCAGCGTGGCCAACGCGGAGATTCAGGCCGTCCGCGTCGCCCAGGCGCGCCACCTGCCGCTCGCCACGGTGCAAGCCCTCGTCGCCGCGCACACCGAGGATCGCGACCTGGGAGTGCTCGGCGATGTCCGGGTCAATGTGCTCCAGCTCAACCTGGCCTTGGATCAGATTCCGCCCGGCAAGTGACTCCCGCCGCGTTGAAACGGAGGCACTCATGAACGCAACAACCTCGCCCGGCCACGAGCATGACCGGGTGCGGGTGTGGGCCTATGTGCTGGTGGCGCTGGCCGCCCTGCTCGCCGGCTATGTCCTCGGTCTCCTCGGCGGGCAGTTCTCCGGCGACTCGCGTGCCGGCTGGCCGCCGCCGCCCGTCAACCCGCGTTCGCTCAGCCCCTGAAGACGTCAGCCGCCAATTCGCGCGCCTACGAGTCTTGATCCTTCCGACTCGACGCCCCGGATCAATTCGAGCGGACCCGCCGCCAGCGACGCAGCGCCACGAACGACCATACCGCCTCGACCAGGCCGAACGGCCACGCGCCCTGCAGAAAGCCGTAGACCGACCCCAACGCGCACGCCGCCGCGAACGCGAAGATGAACCAGGGGGAGCGCGGCTCCAGCGCGTAGCAGACGAGCATGGCGGTGACGGCGAAAAGTTCGAAGAACGTCAACCCGTACCATCGTGGTACGGCCGCGCTATCCGGCCGCCAGCCGGACACGCAGGATTAGGAACATGACCGCCACATCGCGCCATCCGTTGAACAGGTCTTCGGCGCGGTAGATGGTCGCCATGCGACTGCGGTGGATGGTTTCCCGGATCA
>CAZAFS010000649.1:0-1805 GCA_964484165.1 uncultured Opitutaceae bacterium
TGGCCGCCGTCCGGGGAGGTCATCATCATGCCCCACCACAGGCTCGGCGACGGTCCGACTTTGTAGAAAAGCACCAGCAGGCCGGCGCGCGGCTGAAAAAGGACGGGGTTCCAAGTCGGATGCCGGCGGCCGTCGGGCTGCAGGCCGCTGGCGACGTTCACGGCCTCCAGCCACCGGCCGGCCTCGTGGCGGGCCACCCAGATGCAGACGTCCGGGTGGCGTTCGCGCGTCCCGCCAAACCACGCCGCCACCAAGTGGCCGGGCGCGACCTCGGCGAGGGTGGCCGCGTGGCACTCCGGATACGGCGAGTGCTCGTTGATGAACTCGGCGACCTGCGGCTCCGCCGCCGGCGCGGCGACGGCGAGCATGATCAGCGGCAACACCGGTATCTTCATTCCATTTGGGCCCGGGCCTCGTTCGCGGTCCCTAGCCCCGGCAGGCGGACCGTAGCCAGTCTCGACGCCGCCGGCAAGCGGGCCGAGCGCGCGGTAAGCGCCAAGCGGCCAGGCGTGCCGCTCCGGCGACGCAAGACGGAAGATGGAAGAGAGAAAAGGGACGCCGGATGCTGCAGAGCCGAAACCTCAACCCCTCCGTAACATCTTCCGTCCGGCTCCGCCCCGGGAGGTGTAATTGACGTCACCAGGGAAGTGGTTTTGTCGTTGCCCAATTGCTCCATCCCGAAGTAACTCCCCGTCATGAGCGGACGTCTTCCAGGACTCCTGCCATGAACACACCGCAGCTTTGCGCGTCGGTCAGTTTGCTGCTGGCTGGTGTTGGCTGGATCCCTGCCTTCGCCGACGCACCGGCTTCCGCCATCCCCAAACCAGCGGAGAACACCGGGTCGAGCCGGTGGACGTTTTCACTGCTCCCGAAGTCGCTGCAGAAAAACCCGTCGCTTGATTATCACGTCATCACGGAGATGACGGCGGCCGGCAGGAAGCTCGAACCGGCGACGCCACAACACCCCGTCTACTACCTCGAACAAGCGGGAAAGTTTACGCAACTGGGCACCAACAGCCCCGCGAATGAGCATCCGCCGGTGGTGGCCGACCTCGAGCGCGCGATGCAACGGGCGCTCGCGGTCAACGGCTACGTCCCGGCTGCTTCCTCGACGCCGGGACCGCGCCTCTTTGTCGTGATGACCTTCGGCTCGTTCGCGCGCTTCTCAACTGAGGCCTCCGACTTCCGGCAAGCGACGGTCGTTGAAAACTTCTATCGGGATAAACTGGATCAAAACACTGACGATTCGCCACCGCCATTCCTTGCCGACGGGGGGGGCCGTAGTGCCGCAGCCTTGTTGTCGATCGTCCTGAGCGATCAGTCGGCACGAACCGATGTCATCGAGCGGGCCGAATTGATCGGTGGAGCCAAATTCGCCCAAGAGCTCAAAGCCGTGCTCGACGAGGAGGCTGCCTACCAGAAGTCCAGGTCCGGCCTCATGTCGCCGAGTGTGGGCCTGGCCAGCCCGTTCAACCGCTTCGTCAATGCGAACGACAATCTGATGAGGCTGGTGGAAGAGTCTTTCAGCAGCTGCTATTTCGTCATCGCGTCGGCTTATGATTGTGCCGCGATGGCGAAAGGCGAGAGGGTGCTCCTCTGGCGGACGAAGATGACCGTGAACTCGAGCGGCATTTCGATGACCGAGTCGCTCCCATCCCTGATCGCCAGCGCCGGTCCATATTTCGGCCGCGAAATGCCCGAGCCCGTGACGCTCACGCGGCGAATGGTGCGGGAGGGTCGGGTCGAGGTCGGCACGCCCACGGTGATCGACGACAACTCCACCCCGCCGGCGAAGGCGCCCACTG
>CAZAFS010000650.1:0-1803 GCA_964484165.1 uncultured Opitutaceae bacterium
CCCCAAACACCCGGCAGCCCCCCAAGCGGCTCCTGATCACGCACCACGCAAACGGATCCCGCATCACGTTTCACGCATCACGCATCACGCATCACGTTTCACGCCCCATGAACACAAACCTCAACTCCCAAATCCCTTCCGCTCGCGCCATCTCAGGCGAGGGCTGGGCGGCCATCGCGGGCGCAATCGGCTCGGCGTTCCTCCTTGTGAAAAAGCTCGTCAGCCCGAAACCAGGCAAGCCCGAGCCGGTTAGCCGGGCGGACTTCTTCGCGGAGACGCTGGCCACCCGGGAGCGTATCAACGCCACCCACCTCGCCCTCCTGGAGAAACTAGACGCCAATCACCGGGAACTGCTGGCCGCCCTGGACCGGCAGGCCACCCGCGTCAATGCCCTCGAATCCGGCCTCGCCCGCGTGGACGAGCGCACCAGGAAGTAGCCATGCAAGTCCTTGCACCGGGAGCGCCGGCATCCGTCCAAAGCACAAAGCCGTCAAGGATGCCGGCGCGCCCGGTAAACACTTTTGGCGCGCGCATCTTTGCTGGCGCTGCCAGCGACGCGCGCCATTTCACAACAACCAACAAAACAACAACAGAAAGTAAGTAACGTATGAAAATATTAGACATCCCGCAGTCAGGTAAACGTGGCCTGAACGTGTCGCAGGCTGGCCAGTTCGGCCAGATCAGCCGCGCGCTCGCCATCCCCACCAACCCCCGCAGTCCGTCACAGATGACCACCCGCGGCATCCTCACCAAGGTCTCCGCCCGCTGGCGGGCGCTCCAGGAACTCCAACGGGCCGCCTGGATGGCCGCCGCCAAGGAGGCCAAGAGCAATAGCCGTTTGGGCCAGAGTGGCGCCCTCACCGGCTTCCTGCTCTTCACCAAGATCAACTGCACCTTGGACAAGTTCGGCCAGGCCCAGGTCGATGCGCCGCCGGATCATCCCCAGTTCCCCGATCTCGCCGCGCAGAACTTCGTCATCACGAACACCGCGGGTGTGATCGCGCTGAAGTTGACCTGTCCGACCGACCCCGGCGAGAACACCATCGTCCGCGGCGCCGCCCCCGTCAGCCAGGGCCGTCAGACCTGCAGCGACTTCCGGGTCCTCGGCACCTGCCCGCCTGCCGTGGCGGGTTCCGCCGACATCACCGGCCTCTACACGGCCCGGTATGGTGTGCCCCCGGTCGCCAAGAAGGTGTACCTCCAGGTCAACCAGTACGTTGACGGGTGGGAGAGCCTGCCCGTGAGCTTCTGGGCAATCGTACCGGCGGCGACACCCTGACCTTCCGATGAAGTAGCGCAGGAGTCCCCGCCTGCGAGTCACCCGGGCGTCCCGCCCGGCGAACCCTCGGGGTCTGGGCGCGGAACGCGATTACCCACCCCCGGCTTCCACGCGGGCAGGCGTCTTCCTCGACGCCTGCCCGCTCTTGCTATGCGACCGCTGTCTGTGGGTAGGGCCTGCTGAAGCTTTGGAGCACGGCCAAATACAACCGGTTGGCGTTGTCTGGGTTGGGTGCAGTACGGATTGAAGAAAGCGGGCACTCGCACCACGCAAGCTCTGAGCACGGGATTGGACGTCGAGCCATCGCTCGAGAGCCCGTTCACCCAGGCCCGCAGTCATGCATTTTGCAAGGCGCTCACCGGCATTCTTTGCATTTTGCGACGGCACTTCCGTCGCCATCGAGCCCGGGCTTTCAAAAGACTCGCAAGCAGGCGCGGAGACGCGAAACAGCCCCCATTTTGAGTCTCGGTATGAGCCATGCTCTTGCCTCTTGGACATGCAGCAACTTGTATAGAGAAAGATAT
>CAZAFS010000651.1:0-1802 GCA_964484165.1 uncultured Opitutaceae bacterium
GCCCTACAGGGATGCCCGAACTGAGTGGTTCCTTCTCCGTCGTTCATCTTCTCCGTTTCCTCCGTTACCTTCTGTAAGATGGATTGGTCTCGTTGCGCCCCGCCGCCGTCCGCCCGCGTTGCCGGTGGACTCCGCCGCGGCCCGGCGCATGATGCGGAGATCAAAACCGCAACCTTCCCGTCGCCCACCCGCCCCCATGCACGACACCCCTGAGACCGACATCACCCCCGGCATGCAGCGCTACATCGAGAAGAGCAACGCCTACCTCGCGCGCCGCAATCGCTACATCCGCGACACCGTCAAACACTGGCGCTTCGACACCATCGCCGTCCACGGCCTCTACACCGTCGAGGACGCGATCGAGGACTACCAGGGCGCCATCATCGAGCCGGTGTTCATGAGCTCGTCGCAGGCCTACCGCGACTCCGACGAGATGGCGGCGGCGCTCGCCTACCTCATCCCGACCTGGTGCTACTCGCGCATCGCGAACCCCTCGACCTACTACTACGAGTGGACGCTGGCGCTCCTCGAGGGCTACGGCTTCGACGGCGAAACGTCGTGCTGCTCGACGTCGTCGGGCATGGCGGCCATCATGACGGCCCTGCAGCCGTTTCTGGTGCACAAGCACCGCCACGTGCGCGAGCCGCGCAACTTCGTCGCCACCGCGCAGTGCTACGGCGGCACCTTCCAGCATTTCAAGGTGCGCCTGGAGCAGGAGCGCGACATCGAGTGCCGCTGGGTCGAGGACGCGACCAACCTCGACGACTGGGCGTCCAAGATCGACGAGAACACGCGCTTCCTCTTCGGCGAGCTGCCGTCCAACCCCGGGCTCGGCTTCTTCGACCTCCGCGCGGTGGCCGACCTCGCGCACAGCCACAACCTGCCGCTGATCGTCGACAGCACGGTCGCCACGCCGGCGCTGCTCCGCCCGATCTGCCACGGGGCCGACATCGTGGTGCAGTCGACCACCAAGACCCTGACCAGCTCGGGCTTCGGGATTGGCGGCGCGGTGATCGCGCGGCACGGGATCACCACCTCGATTCCGAACGACCGGCTCAAGGAGGATTTCGCCCTCTACATCAAATACCTGCCGAACCGCGACAGCGGGCCGAACCTGCACCCGCTGCAAGCCGTGATCGCGCTGAACGACATGCGCACGCTCCGCTCGAAGGTTGACCTCATGAGCCGGAACACGATGAAGGTCGCCGAGTTCCTTTCCACCCACCCGGCGGTCGAGAGCGTGCAGTATCTTGGCCTCCCCGACCATCCGCTGCACGAACTGGCGAGCCGCTACCTCTGGCTGGTCGATGCGGAACTCGACGACCAATACCGCAAGCCGGTCAACCGCTACGGCCACCTCATGTCGTTCTGCGTGCGCGGCGGGCATGCGGCCGCGCGGGCGGCGTTCGATGCGCTGCAGCGGATCTGGCGCGCCACCGACCTCGGACGGATCAAGAGCGTGGCGACCATTCCCTCCATCTCCACGCACCAGCAGCAGGGCGAGGAGGGCCGCAAGCTCGCCCGCATCCCTGCGAATTTGATCCGGCTGTGCGTCGGGGCGGAACATCCCGACGACATCATCGCCGATCTCGATCAGGCGCTGCGCCGCGCGCGCAAGACGCCGTAGTTTAGAGTTCTGAGTTGACCGCGGACGGCAGCCGGAGTCCCGCAATTGTAGGAGCGAGCTTGCTCGCGATGAAAGAATAGAAATCGCCTGCAAGCAGGCTCCTACATCATCCACCGAATAGTTTGGACGCTTGCGAGCACGATCCAGGTTCTACCGTACGAGGCCGGACTGAGGC
>CAZAFS010000652.1:0-1801 GCA_964484165.1 uncultured Opitutaceae bacterium
TCCCATTGCAGGGATTGGACTGCAAGGCCATTACACTATGGATTGGCCGGCTCCACGCGACGTCGATGCGACCATCACCGCCTTCGCCGGCCTCGGGATCGAGGTGATGATCACCGAACTCGACGTTAACCTGCTGCCGCCAGCCGGCAACACCGCTCTGCCCGATTTCCTTCAGCGGGCGTTAGCCAGGCGTTATGCGGATTTGTTCAGAGTCTTCATCAAACACCGGGAGCACCTCGCCCGGGTCACCTTCTGGGGCGTGACCGATGCGGATTCCTGGCTAAACTACATCCCCGTGCCGGGGCGAACAGAGTATCCGTTGCTCTTCGGCCGCGGCTGCACACCGAAACCCGCCTTTGATGCGGTAGTTGGGGTCGGGCGCGGCACCGACACCGGAAGCCAAAAGCATTGACGTGCCTATCACCCGCGGGTCGAGAAATGAAGTGGACCCCAACCTTTAGACCACTGAGCGCAGAAAATAAGATGGATTCTCGTGGTCTGCAGTCATGGTTGCCTTTGTTTGTCTGTCGTTCACTCTGCGCTTCAAAACCATTTGGAAAAGAGAGAACGAGCCGTGCGTGGCACTGCCCGTCCTCCCTCTCCCTTTTTTGGGGTTTCAATACTTACCGCCGCAGGCGGTCTAATTTCAAGTTTTTCCGTCGCGATTGGATCCTTCGGGTTGCATGGCTTCCCAAGTCGCCGGTCGTCCTCCGTGGGTGCCGGGATCAAAATACACCTCTGCCGGCGTCGCGTAATCCAGCGCCTGGTGCGGTCGTTCCTTATTATAGCCGTCAAACCACCGGCCCAACCCACGTCCGGCCGCCAATCCGTCGCCATAATCCTGCAAATAGATGTCCTCATATTTGGCGCTCCTCCAGAGCCGTTCGATAAACCGGTTGTCGATCCACCGGCCCCTGCCGTCCATGCTCACGTCGACCCCGGCCGATTCCACCGCGTCGATAAACATCGGCGAAGTGAACTGCGATCCTTGGTCGGTGTTGGAGATCAGCGGGGCCTGCCGTCCGGTCCGCAACGCCGCCTCCCAGGCATCCACACAAAAGGCCGCCTCCATCGTGTTGCTCAACCGCCAGCCCAATACGTAACGACTCCACCAATCCATCACCGCCACCAAATACATGAACCCTCGCGCCATCGGCACATACGTAATATCCGCGCACCAAACTTGGTCCGGTCCCGTGACCTCCAATCCCCGCAGCAGATACGGATAGATCTGATGGCCCGGCGTGGGCTGGCTCGTCTTGGGCTTGGCGTAGATCGCCTCGATCCCCATCAAGCGTAGCAGCCGAACTACCCGCTTGCGATTGATGACCAACCCTTCCCGGCGCAAGCTCACCGCCAGCTTCCGGCTGCCGTACACCGGATGCGCCAGGTGCAGCTCGTCCAACCGCCGCATCAGCGCCAGGTTCTCCTCCGTCTCGGGAGCGCACTGGTAATAGTAGGTGCCTCGGCACAGGTCCAACAACTCGCACTGATGCCGCACGCTGACTTTCGGGTCCGGACCGATCAATTCTTGCAGGCATGTTATAATCCCAGTTGCTTGGACTTTTTTTTAAGCCAGTCCAGGTCCACCGTCAGTTGACCGATCTTCTGATGCAATTGCGCGATCAACTCTTCCTGATCTTCGGTTCCTGGCTTCCCGGGATCGAACAACTCGGGCATATGATCCCGAATCGTCGCCCGCCATTGCGTCACCTGCGTTGGATGCACCCCATACTCTCTCGCCAATTGCGAGACCGTCTTAAGCCCAACCAGGGCTTCGAATCCCACCTTGGCCTTGAAG
>CAZAFS010000653.1:0-1800 GCA_964484165.1 uncultured Opitutaceae bacterium
GGCAGGTCCACCCGGCCGCGGCGGCGGGCCGACTCGTGGGTGGCGAAGATGATCTCGGTCGCGCGCAGAGCCCGTTCGCTCGCGAGTTGCGGCATGGTGCCGGCCTCCAGGCAGGCCAGCACGTCGGCGATGCCGCGGTAGATGGCCTGGTCGTCATGGATGGACTCGCCGGTGTCGATGACCTCCCAGTCCGGCTGCCCGTAGCGGCGGAGGCGCAGCCACGGGGCGTCGAACAGGATCTCGATGACGCCGTTTTCGCCGGTCAGCCGCAGCAGGCAGCCGAGCTCGGCGTGCTGGTGGCCGAAGTGATAGACGGCCCGCACCCCGTTCTGAAAGCGGAATTCGGTGAAACCGTGGCCGGCGTTGATTGCGCCGAACGCCCGCGTCGCGCCGCGCATGTCGATCTGGCCGAGCACCCATTCGGCGGGCGTGTCGTGGTTGAAAAAGAACATCAGGTCCAGCACGTGCGTGCCGGCGTCCGCCAGGTTCTGCCACGCGCCGTCCAGCCGCAGCAGGCGGCCGATGGCCCCGCCGTCGAGCAGCGCCTTCGCCTTGGCGATCGGCCGGTTGAACCGGCGCTGGTGGTTGATCGCGAGCAGGACGCCGTGCCGCCGGCACGCCCGGTGCATGCGCAGGCAGGCATTCCAGTGGATGTCCATGGGCTTCTCGCAAAGGATCACCCGGGGCTTGAAGCGCGCCGCGGCGCACACCACCTGGGCGTGCAGGTGCGGCCAGAGGCACACGCTGACCACGTCGGGCCGCACCTCCCGCAGCATCCGGCGGTAGTCGGCGTAGATGGCGGCGGCGGGATTGTGGGCGGCCACAAACGCCCCGGCGTTTTCGCGGCTCAGGTCGGCCACGGCCACGAGGGTGCAGCGGCCGGAGGCGAAAAAGCCCGCCATGTGGCGGTGGGCCATGCCGAAGCCGGTGGCGCCCGCGGTGCCGAGGGGCCGGCCGCAGCCGACGATGGCGACTTTCAGGGGAGTGGTGGGCAGGTTGGTCATAAGGCGGTCTGGGGTGAGGGTGCCGGCGGCTCGGGCGTCCGTCCGTCGCCGTCCAGGACCTCGTTGAGGCGGCGGACGTCGAGGGCCTTCTCCCAGCGTCCGATGACCAGGGTGGCGACTCCGTTGCCGATGAGGTTGGTCACGGCGCGCGCGGCGTTGATGAAGCGTTCGACGCCGAGGAGCAGGGCCAGGCCGATCAGGGGAATCTTGCCCGTCGCGGCGAGCGTGCCGGCGAGCGTGATGAAGCCGGCGCCGGCGACGCCGGCCGACCCCTTCGAGGATGCCAGCAGGAAGAAGAGTACGGTCAGCTGGTCGCCGAGGGTCAGCGGGGTGTTCGTGGCCTGCGCGATGAAGATGGCGGCCATCGTCAGGTAGATCGAGGTCCCGTCGGGGTTGAAGGTGTATCCGGCCGGCAACACCATGCCGACAACCGGTTTCGCGCAGCCCAGGTTTTCGAGCTTGGTCATCATCCGCGGCAGCACCGCCTCGGTCGAGCAGGTGGCGAACACGATGACGATCTCGTCCTTGATGTAACGCAGCAGCTTCCAGAGGCTGAAGCCGACGGTGCGCGCGATGATCGTCAGCACGCCGAAAATGAACAAGGCGCAGGCCAGGTAGACGGCCAGGAGCAGCTGGCCCAGCGACGAGAGGGTGCCGATCCCGTACTTGCCGACCGTGAACGCCATGGCGCCGAAGGCCCCGAGCGGGGCCAGCCGCATCACCATGCCGACGACGGCGAAGAGGGCCTCCAGGGCGGCTTCGATGACGTTGAACAGCGGCCGGGTCTGCTCCCGCA
>CAZAFS010000654.1:0-1795 GCA_964484165.1 uncultured Opitutaceae bacterium
CGGAAGATGTCCTGGCCCTTCTTCGCCAGCAGGCCGCCGATCCACTCGTTGAGCCGCTGGCCGTCGAGCTCGCCCGGCAGGCTGATGCCGACGGAGGCGACGTCCTCGTCGTGGCTGTGCTCGTGGCGGAAGGTCTGGTCGTGCACGTACCGCACCAGCGTCCGGTCCGGGGCATGCAGGTGCGTGGGCACGTCGTGGCCGGTGAAGAGCATGTAGCGGCCCGGCGTGGCCACCTGCACGGGAAAGTCGCCGTGGGCGTCGGTCAGCTTCAGGCGCTGGAGCGTCGCGCCGGGCACGACGGTTTCCCCCGGCCGGACCACGTTCTCCCAGTCGGAGAACACCTGCACCGCGGTGTCGCGCGCGGCGGCGAGGGCGGCGGGCTCGAGGCCCCGGACCGGCAGCAGGGCGATCTCGAGCTCGTTGGCGTCGCCGTGGTGGTGATGGTCGGGCCCGTCAGACTCCGTTCCCCCGGCGTCGCCGCCGTGATCGTGCCCGTGTTCGTGGCCGCCGTCCTGATCGTGGTGGCCCTCCTTCGCCGAGGCTTCGGAGGGCAGGCCGATGCACAGCTCGTGGCGGCCGGCGGCGAGTTCGTAGACGCCGGCCCACTCGAAGGGATATTCGGGCTCGAGGAACCGCGGATCGAGATCGGTGGCGCGACTGAGGTTGAAGCCGCCGACGTCGAGCACGCGTTCGAGCGGCACGTCGCATTGGCGCGTCCGGAGGATCCGGGCGACCGTGTTCATGCGGTGGAGGCGGGCCTCCAGACGGTCGAGTTCCGCCGGGCTCACCAGGTCCACCTTGTTCAGCAGAATGATGTCGGCGAAGGCCACCTGCTCCTTGGCCTCGCGGCCCTCGTCGAGATGCGGCCCGACGTGCCGGGCGTCGACGACGGTGACGATGCCATCGAGGCGGTAGGCCTCGCGAATCTCGGGGTCGTTGAAGAACGTTTGCGCGACGGGGCCGGGGTCGGCCAGGCCGGTGGTCTCGATGAGCACGGCGTCGAGGCGGTCCTTGCGCTTGAGCAGCCGGCCGAGGATGCGGAGCAGGTCGCCGCGGACGGTGCAGCAGAGGCAGCCGTTGTTCATGGCGAAGATCTCCTCGTCGGCCTGGATGACGAGCTGGTCGTCGACGCCGACCTCGCCGAACTCGTTCTCGATGACGGCGACCTTGCGGCCGTGCTGCCCGGTCAGGATGCGGTTCAGCAGCGTGGTCTTGCCGGCGCCGAGGTAGCCGGTGAGGACGGTGACGGGAATGCGATGGTCGGCGGACATGAGGCGAAGGGCAGAAGTCGAGAGTCGAGAGTCGAAGGTCGAGGGTCGAAGGGGCGGAATTCAGCGGATGGGGACGTTGGCGGAACAGGCCGCACCAACGAAAACCGGAGTGAGCCGAAAGGCGAGCGCCGCCGGGCGGCCAATTCGCCGGGACGGAGGTGGTCTCCTGACAAGCCTTGTCATCGCGAGTCCGGCGCAATGTCTCGCCGAAGCCCTTGGCGAAGGCGGAAGCCGGACAGCCTGTCCTCCGTAGGCTTGGCGAAGGAGGATGGCGATCCAGCCAGCTGGATTGCTTCGTCACCCGCTTCCGCGGGCTCCTCGCAATGACAATCCAGCACTCTGGAAGGGGTTGCGTTCACCCGGCGGGGCTCTGCAACTCGTAACTGAGCACGCTGAGCGCGTAGACGGCGGCCGTCTCGCAGCGCAGCACCAGCGGCCCGAGGGTGATGGGCTCGAAGCCGGCCGACTGGGACAGGCTCATCTCCGCCGGCGTGAAGTCGCCCTCGGGGCCGACCAGCCAGAGC
>CAZAFS010000655.1:0-1793 GCA_964484165.1 uncultured Opitutaceae bacterium
TCGAGGCCGTTGGCCGCGATCTGGTCGAACTCCTCGCGGTTGTAGGCGATGCCGCCGCCCTGGCCGCCGAGGGTGAAGGAGGGCCGGATGATGAGCGGGAAGCGGCCGATGTAGTCGGCCGCCTTCCGCGCCTCGTCGAGCGAATGGACGGTCATCGACTTCGGCACGTCGAGGCCGATGCGGATCATGGCCTGCTTGAAGGCCTCGCGGTCCTCCCCCTTGCGGATCGCCTCGGGCTTCGCGCCGATCATCTCGACGCCGTATTTCTGCAGCACGCCGGCCTTGTACAGGTCCATCGAGAGGTTGAGGGCCGTCTGCCCGCCGAGGGTCGGCAGCAGCGCCGAGGGCCGCTCCGCCTCGATGATCTTCTCCAGAAACTCGACGGTGAGGGGTTCGAGGTAGGTCACGTCGGCGAACTCCGGATCGGTCATGATCGTGGCCGGGTTGGAGTTCACCAGCACGACCCGGTAGCCCTCCTCCTTGAGCGCCTTGCAGGCCTGGGTGCCGGAGTAATCGAACTCGCACGCCTGGCCGATCACGATGGGCCCGGCGCCGATGATGAGAATGGATTCAAGGTCGGTGCGTTTGGCCATGGCGTGGGCGCTGGCGAGAGTTGCCACCGCCCCGCGGCAGCGCAAGCGGGAAACGGGAAAACCGGGCGCGGCCGGGCCGGCCGCCGCGCCTTTCCGGGTCTGCGCCCGAACGGGCGAAGGCGCCGGGCCTCAGCCCAGTTTGCCGGCGTCGATCCCGAGCACCTTCGCCGCCCGGGCCTTGTCGTCGTTGCAGGCGTGGAGCACCATGGCGACGTACTGCCTTTGCTGGCCGGCCAGATACTCCGCCAGGGTCGGCCAGTGCCGGAGCTCGCGCAGGCGCATGGGCAGCTGCTGGGAGGTGATGACGCGCACCTCCGTGGTCGCGACGAGCTTCAGCACCACCTGCTCGAGCTCGGCCAGGTTGCCCGGCCAATGGTAGACGCGAAAAACCGCCAGGGCGTCATCGGTGAATTCCACGAGCGCCGCTTCGAACAGCGGGTTGGTGGCCTTGTTGGTGAAGTACTTGACCAGGGCCGGCAGATCCTCCAGTCGTTCGCGCAGCGGCGGCAGCGCCACCGGCAGCGAGGCGACGCGGTAGAACAGTTCGTCGTTGAAATGGCCTTCGTCCGTGAGCTCCTCCAGGTCTTCACTGGAGGTGCAGATGAGGCGGAACCCGTGGCTGGTGTTGCGGAGCACGCTCACCAGCTCCTTCTGCATCGGCTTCGGCAGACACTGGATGTGCTCCAGCAGCAGCGTGCCGCCCTTGGCCTGCTGCACCCACGCGCCGCCGGCGCCGTCCTGGCCGAGCAGGCCGTCGCGGAAGCCCTGGTCGGAACTCACCGCACAGTCGATGCGGACCAAGGGGGTCAGGGGCGCTTCGCTGTTGGCGTGGAGAATGTCGGCCACGGTGGCCTTGCCGGTGCCGCTTTCACCCACCAGCAGCACGGGGGTCCGCACGGCGCACAGCTTCTTGATCTGCTGGATCAGTTTCTTGGCCTTGGGGCTCTGGCCGATGAGCCGGCTCTCGATGTCGCTCGCCTGCGGCGCCGGGAGCGTCGCATGGGCGGCGCGCTCGGCGTTGAACTGGCGGAATTCCATGCCGCGCTTGAGCGTGGCGATGAGTTCGTCGACCTTGAACGGCTTCTGCAGGTAGTCGAAGGCGCCGTACTTGAGCGCCTGGATCGCGCTGTCCATGCTGGCGTAGGCCGTCATGATGATGACCACGCAGTTGGGGTCGTAGAGCTTGAGCTGCTTCAGGAG
>CAZAFS010000656.1:0-1793 GCA_964484165.1 uncultured Opitutaceae bacterium
CAGTTTGATCGCGGCGCCCTTGAATTTGAGGCTGATTTCGGCCTGGACCGCCTCGGCGATCTTGTCGAAGCCGAACCCAACGTTGGTGGCCGACTCCAGACCTCCTGCGCCGATCAACAAAAGATCGGAACTGCTCTCACCAATATCCCAGACAAACAGCGGCGCGGGCGCAGGCTCCCGGGCGGGACCGGTGGTCAACGCCGACACCAGCGACAAAGCCGCGGCTTCGCTCCGCATCAGGTCGATCTTCCATTCGTCCAACATCGTCTTGGCGGCGGACAGGCCGTCGTGCGGCGCCCCGATCAGCAGCCAACGGGCATTCGAGGTGCCGTTGAGCAGGAGGCCGTTGTCGGCTTGGATGGTGACGATGTCGTTGGCGCCGTTGGCCCCGAGGGTGGACGTCTTGACGAAAGTCTCAATGGCGGACGCCGTCGGGAACTGCCGGACTTCGTCGTCTCCCGCCAGATGGAAAAACCGGCCCTTGGGTCGCAGCGAACAAATCGCCCGCGCGTTGCTCCGGCTGACCGCCGGAATCACGGCGCTCAGCATCTGGGCGACGGCATTCTTGTTGTCGAGGGGAGCTTCCCGCAGGTCTTCGATCACCAATGGCGGACCGAGGCTGCGGGTGCGCGCAACGAGCAAGAAATACTCGTTGAATTCGAGGAAGTATCCTTTGTCGGTGGGGCGCAGGGGAGGCATGCTTGTGAACAAAACGAGCGTTGCTCCCTAGTGCGTTCGCATTAACAAGCAAAGACCAATCAGTTGGATTCGCCAGGGTGGGCTTCACATAATATTGATAATCGGCCGTGCCATCAGGAATGCGCGGCGAATTCTCACCTACACCGGGCTTGGGCGGCGCGCTCGCGCAATCGATTGCGCAAGTCTTGCCGCGACAGGCGTTTCATCGTGACGATCCCGGGCCCGGCCCATCGCGCCCGGCTCGGAGAACGGGACGCAGGGCCGGAGGAGATTGCCGAGATTCGATGGTCGGGCCGCTCCTCCTCCCGGCAATTTTTGATAGAGAATTCATCGACCATTCCCTCCGCGGTGGAACGACCCGCGAGGTGTGGCGTCGGGACGGGGCGGAAGGCTGACCCCGAAAAAGCCGGCGATTTTTGGTGGCCACGGACAGGTGTCCGTGCTCTCGTTATCGTACCCATGAAGCCCATCAACGCATTCTTGCTCCAGCACAATTTGCGGATCGCGCAGAACCCCTGCGTGTCGCCGGACTTCTGCCTCGACTGGCCGGCCCTGGCGGCGACGTTGCAGGCGGGCGGCCCCGGTACGCGGAAATGGGTCAAGAGCGGCTTTGAAACCGCGGCGGGAACCTGGCAGCTCATCGAGGACTCGGCCACGGGGGATTGCGCGTGGTTGTTCGCGCCGCGGGCCAAGGCCAAGGCCGCCGCGCCGCTGGCGGATGGCGTGACGGTCGGCGACGGCGTGCAGGCCTTTCCCGCCACCTTCGAGAACCTGCTCCGCCTGAAGAACAGCATCCAGGAGCACAACCCCTCCTCGACGATCTTTCCCACGGCCGGCGCCCGGCTCGGCCAGAGCACGCTCGGCATCGGCGCGCGCTTCACCACGCTGCACTGGCCCGCGGTCGATTGGGCGATGAGCGCCCTCGAACTCGGCGTCACGGCCAACCAGAACTCGATTCCGCGGGAGCTCGTCTACGATGTGGACGCCATGCTGGAGGGACGGCTCGACACCGTGCCGTTCCCGTTCATCGGGACCAATGTGCCCGAGGGGCACCAGGGCCAGAGCGTCGAGGGCATGAGCCACGGCTGCGTGCT
>CAZAFS010000657.1:0-1780 GCA_964484165.1 uncultured Opitutaceae bacterium
AAGACACGCTCTCGCGTCACCCGCCTCGCGGGCTCCGTCCGGCCCTTCCGCCGCGTCCGCAAGAAGCAGTCCGCGAAGCCGGATCGTCATTTGACCCCGACGCGGGTATGGCTATTTTGCCCCACTGTCCCCTCGAATGAAACCGCTCGTCTCCACGGTCGCCACGGGTGACGGCACCATGGACATCCATGTGGTCGTTCCCGGCCGGCCCGGCCGGCACCGGCAGCAGGCCGTCCTCGTCCTGCAGGAGGCGTTTGGCGTGAACGCCCACATCCTCCGGGTGTGCGAGCGGCTGGCGGCGGCGGGCTATCTGGCGGCGGCGCCGGAGTTGTTCCACCGGACCGGCCGCGGCGTGCAGTTCAGCTATGGCGCCTTCGAGAAGGTGCGCCCCATCCTGGGGCAGCTCACCAATGACAAGCTCTTGACCGATGTGCGGGCCGCCCATGAGTTTCTCGCCGGGCGGCCGGACGTGGATCCCCGGCGGATCGCCGTGATCGGGTTCTGCCTGGGGGGATTCGCCACGGCGCTGGCCGCCTGCCATCTGCATGTCGCCGCGGCCGTGTCCTTCTATGGCGGCGGCCTCGCGCGCGCCCGGCCGGGCATCGGCTTGACGCCGCTGCTGGAGGACCTGGGCAACCTCTCGTCCCCGACCCTGTTCATTTTCGGCGAAAAGGATCAGAGCATTCCGCCGGCGGACGTCGAGGCGGTGCGCGCCCGGCTGCCGGCGGTCGGGCAACCGCACGAGATCATCGTCTATCCGGACGCGGGCCACGGCTTTTGCTGCGACGAACGCCCGTCCTATCACGCGGCCACGGCGCAGGCGGCCTGGATCCGGGCTGCGCAGTGGCTGGAAATGCATCTCCGCGCTGAACCGGCGGCGTGAGCGGGCGGGCGCCGGCGGGCGACCGGAGCGCCCCCCGACAGGCGTTTGCTCACGCCGGATTTCAGCACACGTTGATGGTGCCATGAGCGCACCAGGCCATCGCACTCTGCCGCACATCGTGATCCTCGGAGCCGGCTTCGGCGGCCTGACCTTCGCCAAGCGGTTTCCCGCGCACCTCGCCCGGCTGACGGTCGTCGACCGGCAGAACCATCACCTCTTCCAGCCGCTGCTTTACCAGGTGGCCGCCGCCGGCCTCGCCGCACCGGACATCGCCCAGCCCATCAGGTCCATCCTGCGGGACCGCCACAATCTCGTGGTGCTCATGGCCGAGGTGCGCGCCATCGATCTGGCCGCGAAAAAAGTGACACTGGATCGCGGCGCACTGGTCTACGACTATCTCGTCCTCGCGGTCGGCGGACGGACCAGCTATTTCGGGCATCCCGCGTGGGAGCAGGCCGCGCCGGGCTTAAAGTCGCTCGACGACGCCCTGCGCATCCGGCGGCAGGTGCTCCTTGCCTTTGAGCGCGCCGAGATGGAGGCGGACGCGGCGCGGCGGGAACAGCTCATGACGATCGTGGTGGTGGGCGGCGGACCGACCGGCGTCGAGCTGGCCGGCACGTTTGCCGAATTGGCGCGCACCGTGCTGCGGCGCGATTTTGCGCACATCGATCCGGCCAAGGCGCGGGTCGTGCTGGTGGAGGGTGGCCCGCGCGTGCTCGCGGCGTTCCCGCCCGACCTGTCGGCCAGCGCGCAGCGGCAGCTGGCGCGGCTCGGGGTGGAGGTGCGCACCGGCGCCCCGGTGAAGGCCATCCGCGAAGGCGAGGTCGAACTGCCCGACGGCACGATCCGCGCCGCCACGATCATCTGGGCGGCGGGAATCGCGGCGCATCCGCTCAC
>CAZAFS010000658.1:0-1755 GCA_964484165.1 uncultured Opitutaceae bacterium
AACTGGATGCGCTCGAACTGCACGCCCAGCGCCTGCCCGAGGGACTTGACGAGCAGCGTCTTGGCGAGGCCCGGCATGCCCTCCAGGAGCACATGGCCGTTGGCCAGCAGCGCCACCAGCAGGCGCTCGACGATGATGTCCTGACCGATGACAGCCTTGGCGATTTCAGCGCGGAGTTTCTGGGACCAAGCGGGACCGTTGGGCATGGGACGGAATGGGTTGAGCGGACGGAAAGCGGGGAACCGTGTGCAGGCGCGAGGTTTAGGGACGAGCAGGGGCGAAACCGCAGACTAAAGTTTGACTGCCGCCGGCCAGTTTAGTTTCACGGGAGAGAAGCAAACCCATGACCGGATTTCCACTGCAAATCGAGGCCAATGTGCGGCGGCGGCTCGCCGCCCTCGGCATCCAGCCCGGCGACGTCGCGGAGCGCTTCGTGCGCGGCGGCGGGCCGGGCGGGCAGAAGATCAACAAGACCGCCTCGACCGTGTGGCTGCGGCACGCCCCGAGCGGGACGGAGGTGCGCTGCCAGGCGGAGCGTTCGCAAGTGGTGAACCGTCAGCGGGCGTGGGCCGAATTGTGCGACCGGCTGGAGCGGCGGCGGGCGGCGGCCGCGGCGGCGGTGCAGGCGGAACGCGAGACGGAGCGGCGGCGCGTCCGGCAGAAGAGCTGGGGGCAGAAGGCGCGGATGATCGAGGGCAAGAAGCACCGCGCGCGGATCAAGCAAGCGCGCCGGAAGGATTACGGCGAGTAAATCAGGCTTTGCGGGCGGTGAAAATCTGCCAATAGTCACGGTATGGAGCAGTCGGACCAAGCTCTGGAAAATGCGCGCCAGGCGGGTATTGATCTCGACCTGTTGGACACAAACCTCGCCCTACCTGTCGCGGAACGGTGGCGGCAGCACGATGCGGCGCTGGAGCTGGCTCTGAAGCTGGAAAGGGCGGGAAGGATTCGAAATGCAGAACTTCAGTCAGCTTCTTCAACGTCTCACCGACGCCGGGCTTGAGTTTGTGATCATCGGTGGGTATGCCGCCATCACCCACGGGTCATCCTATCTCACGCGCGACGTGGGTATTTGTGCAGCGCTCACAGACGAGAATGTGGCAAAGCTGCGTCGCGCGTTTGCCGAATGGAATCCAAAGCACCGGTTGACTTCCCAGCGACTGTCGTTCCTTCAACATCCGCCTCCCGGACAACCCCTGAAGAATCTGTATCTCCAAACCGACATGGGGGTGATCGACATCCTGACGTCGGTGATGGGGGTGGGTGATTTTGGCCGCTTGAAGAGCCGGGCCGAAGAGGTCGAGGTCGATGGGAAGCGCTATCTGGTGATCTCGCTCGAGGATCTAATCCGCGCCAAGGAGGCCCTCGGCAGAGAAAGGGATTTGCTGGCCGCGAAGGAACTCCGGGCGATCGCAGCCAAGCGCCGGCAGAGGAAATCCTCGGATTGAGGGATGGCGGCGCACCGCCGCTCCTACAAGAACACCACCGCATCGCCGGCCGCGACGCGGCCGGACTTGGTTTCGTGGACCACGTTGCGGCCGAACATCACCGTGCCGTCGGCGTCCCGCCGGTAGCCGGAGAGGGTGAGCAGCGGCTCCTTCGCGCGTTCGGCGGTCAGTTGGTCGGTGGTCGGGATAATGCAGCGACCGCAGCGGGTGGCGCCGTGAAACACCACGTCGCCGATGCGGAAGCGCCCCCAAGTGTCCTCGGCGTAGGGCGCGCCGCCCGCCACGACGAGGCTGGGCCGGAAGCGGT
>CAZAFS010000659.1:0-1753 GCA_964484165.1 uncultured Opitutaceae bacterium
CCGACATGCCGGCGCCGATGATGGCGACGTCGTAATGGGAGGCGGAACTCATGGGCGATAAGAGCCTGCAAAAGGAGCGTCGGTTGGCGATACGTTATGTGGGCGCGACTGAGCCCCGGGCGCCACATGGTCGGTGAAGCGGCAGTTCCCCACCGTCCCCGGAAACGTCACCACGCCGGACGTGTCATCCTGAACGCAGTGAAGGATCCACCTCGACGGCGCCGAAGCCGCGGGCGGAGCTGCGCTGTATTCTTCGCTTCGCTCAGAATGACAGGAAAACGGGTGACTAAATACGTAGTGCAGCCTGCGCGCCGTTGTAGGGCGGCATCGCCGTACCGAGCGCCGCAAGGCGCGACATCGGCCATGCCGCCTCTGGTCCGAGGACGGCGGGGTTCGGCCGCCTTCGCCCGAAGCTTCGGCGAGCCGAAGCGACCCCGTCCGACAATCTCGAAGCGAACGCCTTTGCCCTCCATTCAGGGCATCCGGCGTTCAAAGCCGGCCGCAACAAAAAAGGCCGGGATTGCTCCCGGCCGGAGATGGGCCAGACGCCGCCGCCGCCTAGTGCTTGGCCGCCACGGCGTTGAATTTCGGGGTCAGGTATTCCGCGCAGCTGTCCAGCGTGGCGAGCTGCACGTAGTCCGCCTCGGGTACCTCGATGCCATGGCGCTTCCGGAGTTCCATCACAATGTCGAGGAAGTCCATCGAATCGAGCTGGAGCTGGTCGCGGAGGCGCACGTCCGGCTTCACGTGGCTGACATCCTCATCCGGCGCGATGTCGGCGATGATATCGCTGACCAGCTTCTTGCATTCGTCTTTCGTCATGGGAAGGGGCGGAGTCAGGCGCGGTACCGGGTGATGATGAGGGTGGAGTTGATTCCGAGCATACCAAACGAATTGTTCAGAATCGCGTCAACCCGTTTTGCCGGCCGCGGTTCGTTCAGCACCAGGCCGGGAACGTCGCACTGCGGATCGAGTTCGTCCACATTGATCGTCGGATGGACCATCAGGTCGTTGAAGGACGGCAGGTTGCCCGCCAGTTCGAGCGCGCCGGCGGCGCCCATCGCGTGGCCGATGAAGCTCTTCGTGTTGTTGACCAGCACGCCGGGGCAGTCGCGGAACACCTCGATCAGGGCCAGGCACTCCTGGATGTCGCCCTGCGGCGTGGCCGTGGCGTGGGTGTTGACCAGATCGATGTCCGGCGGGGTCAGGCCGGCGTGGGCGATGGCCCGGCGGATGCACTCGGCCTGCCGCACCGCGTTGGGCAGCACGTAGTCGGTTGCGTCGGAGTTGACGCAGTATCCGGCCACCTCGCCGTAGATCTTTGCGCCCCGGGCCTGCGCGTCCTCCAGCCGCTCGAGGGTGTAGATGCAGCCGCCCTCGCTCACCACGATGCCGTTGCGCTTCTTGTCGAACGGGCGGCTGGCCTTGGTCGGATCGGGGTGCGACGCCAGCGCCCCCTGGCTCTTGAAGGCCGCGAAGATGCCGAAGGTCTGGATGCTCTCGCTCACCCCGCCGGCGAACGCCAGGTCGACCTCCCCCAGCCGCAGCATCTGCGCGGCGTGGATCAGGCCGAGGTTGCCCGCCGCGCAGGCCGCCCCGAGGGTGTACGCAGGCCCGGTGATGCCTAGGTTCAGCGACACCTCGCCGGCCGGATTGTTGGCGACGGTGCGCGGGTTGTGGTGGTGGCTCCAGAACCGCGTGTCGTACTTGAAGAGCGAGATGTTGTAGATCTCGTGCTCGGTCTCGACGTTGC
>CAZAFS010000660.1:0-1747 GCA_964484165.1 uncultured Opitutaceae bacterium
CACGGCGTCATCCGCCGCGCCTCCACCTTCAACACCAGCCGCATCGACCACCTCTACCAGGACCCGCACGTCAACGGCGTCCGATTTTTCCTGCATTACGGCGATCTCGCCGATCCGGTGCAGATGCTGCAGCTGCTCTACGAGTTGCGGCCCGACGAGGTCTACAACCTCGGGGCGCAATCGCATGTACGCGTGTCGTTCGACATCGCGGAATACACCGGCGACGTCGACGGGCTGGGCACGCTGCGCATCCTCGAGGCCATCCGGGAGGCCGGCCTGGTGAAGCGGGTCCGCTTCTACCAGGCGTCGTCCTCCGAGATGTTCGGCAAGGCCCAGGAGGTGCCGCAGACTGAAACCACGCGATTCTGGCCGCGGTCGCCCTATGCCTGCGCCAAGGTCTACGCCTACTGGCTGACGATCAACTACCGCGAAAGCTACGCCCTGCACGCCAGCAACGGCATCCTGTTCAACCACGAGTCGCCCCGCCGCGGCGAGACGTTCGTCACCCGCAAGATCACGCGCGCCGCCACCCGCATCAAGCTGGGGCTGCAGGACCAGCTCTACCTCGGCAACCTGGAGGCGCAGCGCGACTGGGGCTACGCCAAGGAGTACGTCGAGATGATGTGGCTCATGCTGCAGCAGGACAACCCCGACGACTTCGTGGTGGCCACCGGCGAAACGCACAGTGTGAAGGAATTCTGCGCGGAGACGTTCGGCCTGCTCGGGCTCGACTGGCAGCAACACGTGCGGCACGACTCCCGCTACGAACGCCCGTCCGAGGTGGACCTCCTCATCGGCAACTCCGCCAAGGCGCGCCGCCTGCTCGGCTGGGAACCCAAGGTGCATTTCAAGGACCTGGTGAAAATCATGGTCGAGGCCGACCTGGAGCTGGCCAAGCGCGAGGCCCAGATCGCGAAACTGCCCAAGCCGTAGTCGCGCAAGGCGCGCTGGGTAGGGTTTCAGGTGTAAGGTGTAAAATCAGATTCGACTTTGAAGCTTCGATTCCGCCACGCACCGGGTCACTTTCCAGTCCGCTCCTCGACATTGTCGTTACACCCTACATTTTACCCACCTTACTCTGTCACGCAGTGAAACTCTACATCGCAGGGCACCAGGGCATGGTCGGATCCGCGCTCGTGCGCCACTACCAGCGCGAACCGGGCGTGACCCTGCTGGTGTGCGGCCGGGAAGAGCTGGACCTGACCGCTCAGCCGGCGGTCGCCGCCTTCCTGGCGGCGGAGCGGCCCGACGCCGTCATCGTCGCCGCGGCGCGCGTGGGCGGCATCCACGCCAACAACACCTACCCGGCCGATTTCATCTACGACAACCTGGTCATCGCGACGAACACGATCCACGCCGCCTGGCAGGCCGGCGTGAAGCGGCTGCTGTTCCTCGGCAGCTCCTGCGTCTACCCCCGGCTGGCTCCGCAGCCCATGCCGGAGGACTGCCTGCTGGGCAGCCCCCTCGAGCCGACCAACGAAGCCTACGCCGTCGCCAAGATCGCGGGCCTCAAGCTGTGCCAGTATTACCGCCGGCAGTATGGCGTGACCTACCATTCGGTCATGCCGACCAATCTGTACGGGCCGGGCGACAACTACCACCCGGAGGATTCGCACGTGCTGCCGGCGCTCATCCGCCGGTTCCACGACGCGAAGGAAGCCGGCCGGCCCGAGGTGGCGGCCTGGGGCACCGGCGCGCCGCGCCGCGAGTTCCTGTACGTCGATGACGCCGCCGACGCCTGCGCCTT
>CAZAFS010000661.1:0-1727 GCA_964484165.1 uncultured Opitutaceae bacterium
TCGGTGCTGCGGGAGCTGCTGAGGGAAAACGGAGCGGTGGTTTCGTAGGGGCGCAGACTTGCTGCGCCCTCAAAGAATTTCAGAAATGGGCGCAGCAAGTCTGCGCCCCTACAGGGAACCGCCTCGGCGGGAGCTCCGACAGGAGTCGCGAGTCCTGCTCGGACCGCGCGCTCCAGAGCCCAACCGTTCCTAGGAAACCCCAGCCGCCGCGCCGGTTGACGCCGCGGGCGATCCCTTTCACGTTCAACGCCCTTGTCCGCTCCAACGCCCAAACCTGATGCCACGCGCGGGACGCTCACTGCCGCCGCCAGCTTTCTGCTTTGGGGCATCCTGCCGATCTATTGGAAGCAACTCGAAGGCATTTCGGCTTTCGAACTCATCGCCCACCGCGTGACCTGGTCGCTCGTGTTTCTGCTCGTGGTGCTGGCCCACCGGCACGCCTTCGGCGCACTGCGCCCGCCCTTCACCCAGGCGCGCCTCTTCGGTTTGAACCTGCTGAGCAGCGTGCTGCTGGCAGTCAACTGGACCGTCTACGTCTGGGCGGTCAACAGCGGACACATCATCGAAACCAGCCTGGGGTATTTCCTTTCCCCGCTCGGCAACGTAGCGCTCGGCTACCTGCTGCTGCACGAACGGCCGCGGCTGCTGCAATGGAGCGCGATCGTCCTGGCCGCGGTCGGGGTCGGCCTGTTGCTGCTCCGGGTCGGCCGCGTGCCCTGGATTGCGCTGACGCTGGCCGGCACCTGGGGGGGGTACGGCATCCTGAAAAAGAAGTCCGCGCTGGGCCCGCTGGTCGGGCTGACCGTCGAGGCGCTGCTGCTGCTGCCCTTCGCCGTGGCGATGCTGCTCTGGCAGGCCCATACCGGCGCGGGTGCGCTCGGCCGCGTGGGCGCGTGGCAGCAGGGGCTGGTGCTCAGCGCCGGCCTGGTGACCGCCATCCCGCTGTTGCTGTTTGCCGACGGCGCCCAGCGCATCCGGATGACCACCCTCGGGCTCCTGCAATACCTCTCGCCGACCGTGCAATTCTTCCTCGGACTTCTCCTCTATCACGAAGCGTTCGACATGGGGCACCTGCAGGCCTTCGCCCTCATCTGGGGCGGCCTGGCGCTCTACAGCGCCGACAGTTTTTGGGCCCAGCGGCGCATTCTGCTCAAGGCCGCCGGGGCGGTGTGAAACGCGGGGAGAAGACCGGACGGAGGCCACGCGGCCAGCCTCTGCGGTCCGCCAGCCGACAATATGCAATTGTAGGAGCGAGCTTGCTCGCGATTGCAGGACGAGAATCGCCTGCAAGCAGGCTCCTACAATGGCGAATCTAGGCTCAGGCCGGCTTCGGGCCGCCGGGGGGAATCGGCGGTTCCTTCGTCTCCGGCTTGCAGGTGGTGATCCCGAACGGCACGTAGGCCGGGCAGAATCGGATCGACGCCGTGACGATCGGCAGGAGTCCGATCAACCCCCACCAACTCTGAAAATAGGCGCCCAGGCCGATAATGACGAGACCGACGATCACCCGCACCGCGCGATCCACGACTCCAATGTTCACTTTCATGGTTGTCTCCTTTGTGCCGCCGCGGACGTCGTTGCCGGCCGCGGCCCCACGCGGCTAGCGTGGCGGATAGCGTCAATTACCGCTCCGGCACCGGGCGGTCAAGCGCGGCCGTTTCAGGCTGGGCCGAGGGCGCCGGCGTAGAACCCGGCGATCGCGTCCCGAAACGCGACCCGGCTCGCCT
>CAZAFS010000662.1:0-1725 GCA_964484165.1 uncultured Opitutaceae bacterium
CCGAGATCTGCCGGCGCTGCACGGCCTCGGGCCCCTCGTAGGTGGCCTCGAGTTGGGCATCCATCCACTTGTGGCCGAGGAAGCCCGGGCAGTCCTCGGTGATGCCGTAGCCGCCCATGAGGCTGACGGCCTCGCGCATGACGGTCGCACCGTGGCCGGTGTTCCAGAGCTTGGTGGCGGGACAGAGGACGTTGGCCTGCGCATCGAGAATGAGGTACTGGACCAGCGGATCGGTTCGGAGCGCCTCGTAACGGGTGGCGTCGCGCTCTCCCGCGGGCTGGGCGGCGAGGGCGATGAACTCGAGCGCCGGCTTGGCGACCGCGCGGAACGCCTTCATCTGCGCCATGCCGCCGGCGATGCCCTGCTCGGCGAACTTCCGGTCCTTGACCGCCTCCAGCGGATCGAGTTCGTCGAAGAGCCGCGCGGTGGCGAAACCAAGCGAGGCCGCGGCCTCGCCCGTGGCCCAGATGTCGACCAGGCGCTGGAGGCAATCCTCCTTCTGCTGCAGGCCGAGGTCGTGGCGCGGCGTGCCGGGCGAGACGCTGGCCGCGCCGCGGAAGCGGTGGCGCTGGTAGCGGATGATCGGCTCGACGGCGGAGAGGAGCTTGGCGGCGGTCATGATCCCGACCGTCACGCGCGTGCGGCGGAAGACGGCCTCAATGATCTCGCCGTGGCTGTAGCGGGGGACGATCACGCCGTCTTTCACCGTGTAGCCGCCGATGATCCGGCTGGCCGGCACGGTCATGTCGAAGACCGGGTCGCGCGTGGAGGAGAGCTGGTGGACCATCTTGTGGGTCGGCACGCCGCGGTCGAAGACGCCCGGGTCGGTCTCCTCGAGGATGATCATGCAGCTCGACTTGATCCGCGGATCGTCGGTGTCGACGGCCACCGTCGAGAAGTTGGCGAAGCCCATGTTGGTGATGAACCGGCCGCGCTTCTCGACGTGGAGCTGCGGTTCCTGGCCGTCCTTCCACTCGGCGATGCGCACCTTGCCGCCGAGCAGGCCGGTTTCGACGCCGACATAGGGCAGCGGCTCGGTGAGGCTGAACGCGCCGCGCCAGATCCGGCGGTCTTCGCCCGGCGCCGGCGGCACGCAGCGGCTCATGTAATAATCGCGCTGCTCCTTGGTGCCGCGCTCGTGGATGGGCGCCAGGGCGAGGTTGCCGGCGAGGCTGCCGGTGGCGGCGCCGGCGTCGACCCACGACAGCTCGTAGGCGACCAGGGCGAGCACGAGGTTCTTGGGTCCCTCGATGAAACCGCCCTGGTGCGGCTCCATGAAGCAGGTGGTGATGCCCGCGCCGTCGTAGGCCTGGAGGAGCTGGCCTTTGTCGGGCGTCCAGTCGTGGCTGTTGCGCGCCCCGCCGGCGACGAGCCGCGCCACGATGCCGCGGGCCACCGCCCGCGCCGACTGCACCAGCATCTGGAGATCATACCGCTCCTTGAACCGCCACATGACCTGGCGCACATCGTCGCCGGGGAGCGTCTTCAGGGTTTCGCGCGGCTGGGCTGCAGCGGTGGTGTCCATGGGAAGTCCTGGTTGGGGCGGGGTTGAGACGGGCCGAGGGGAACGGGGAAAGCTCTCTCCGGGTGTGGCGTATGGTCGCGTCGGGGAATCCTGAAGGGAAGCGACCTTGAGTCCAGACCGCGATTTAGAAGCCGCAAAGAGACGGCGGGATTAACCGGCGTTATGCCAGCCGGGCCCCGTTGCCTCGCAATCAGGTTCCG
>CAZAFS010000663.1:0-1719 GCA_964484165.1 uncultured Opitutaceae bacterium
GAGCCGAAGCCTTGGCGTAGGCTGGCTGGATCGCCATCCTCCTTCGCCAAGGCTATGGAGGACCGGCTGTCCGGCTGTGCCGGACTCGCGATGACATGGCAAATCAGGACACCAGCCGTCCGGCGGGTCACTTGAACCAGCCGGTGACCAGCTCGTAGGCTTCGTCGCCCTCGGCCTTCAGTTTGCCGTCCGGGCCAAAGATCTTGAAGTGCGGGATGGAATTCAGGTCGAACTGCCGGGCAACGGGTGACTTCCAGTCGATGCCCTGCACGCCGGGCCGGTTGATGTCCACCTTGACCACGGCGATGTCGCTGCGCGCCGCATGCAGCTTCTCCAATTGCGGGGCAATGGCGCGGCACGGCGGGCAATACTCGCTGTAGAAATCGAAGATCGTCGTTTTGCCCGGCACCAAGTAGTCGGGCAGGTTCACCGGCTGGCCCTGAGAAATGTGGATGGGCTTCGGGCCCTTCGCATGGTTGTCCGCGGCGCGGGCCGTGAGCAGACCGGCCGTGAGCACGGCGAGTCCAAGCGCGATGATGAGAGGGCGGCGTGGCATGTGGTTCTCCTGTGGGTTGATGGTGATGGAACGCCCGGCGTTCTGCTTCCGACATCGGCGGACACTATCAACCCGCGCCGGTCCGGCGTCAATCGCCCGCGCCACCGGGTCGCCAGCCGGTCGCGGCCCCAGCCGGAATCATGCAATTGTAGGAGCGAGCTTCGGCCTTCGCATGAAGCTTCGGCCGACAGGTGCTCGCGACCTGTCCTCCGTAGCCTTGCGAAGGAGGATTGCCGAAGAAAAATCGCCTGCAAGCAGGCTCCTACATCGTTCACCAAAGGATTTCGCCGGCATCGAAGGCCAGGGGCGATGCAACTGCATCACTCCGCCTCAGAACGTGTGGATGAACAGTCCCGAGCGGAGCTTGGGCTCAAACCACGTGCTCTTCGGCGGCATGATCTGGCCGGCGTCCGCAATATCCATGAGCTGCGCCACGGTCACCGGGTGCAGCGAGAAGGCCGCGCCGCCGCGGGCGTCAACCCGGCGCACGAGTTCCTCCGGTCCGCGGATGCCGCCGATGAATTCGATGCGCTTGCTCGCACGCGGATCGTCAATGCCGAGGAAGGGCGCCAGCAGCCGGTCCTGCAGCACCTGCACATCGAGCCGGGCGACCAGGTCGGCCCGCGGATCGACCGGGCAGCGCAGGCCGTACCAGCGGCCGCCCAAGTACATGCTGATGCCTCCGGCGCCCGGCGGGGTCGGCGCCCCGTTCTCCTCCAGGCCGAAAGCCGCGCCCACTTTTCCCAGAAACGCGGCGGGGGCATGCTGGTGCAGGTCGATGACGCGCCGGTTGTAGGGCAGGATCTTCAATTCGCCGGCGGGAAAGATTACGCACAGGAACCAGTTATAGTCTTCCGCGCCGGAATGCCGCGGGTTGCGTTCGCGGCGGAGCCGGGCGACCCGGGCCGCGCTGGCCGCGCGGTGATGGCCGTCGGCAATGTACAACGCCGCGACCCGCTCAAAGGCTTTCACCCACTCCGCGCCGCCGGGAATGCGCCAGGCCGTGTGGCGAATGCCGTCGGGCGCGGTGAAATCGTGCTGCGGCGTTTCCCTGCCCTTGGCCTCGATCAGCGCGGTCACCGCCGGCTCGTCGCGGTAGGTGAGAAAGACCGGGCCGGTCTCGGCGCTCAACGTGTCGATGAGCCGCGTGCGGTCGTCCTCCT
>CAZAFS010000664.1:0-1716 GCA_964484165.1 uncultured Opitutaceae bacterium
CTCCGCTCAGCACTCTTGCCGCAGCCTGGGCATGGCCGGCCGAATCGCGGGACTGAGACATCTTGATCTCGCCGCGCGCCCATGCCCGAGTCTGCTCGATCGCCTGGCGCGGCCGCGGGTCAAAGGGCTGCACCGACTCAAAGAGATGCAGGACGTGCTCTGCGCACGAGGCCGCCCATATCGCGAGAAGACGATGGTCGTCGTCCTGGAGGGTCCCGCCGCGACGCACGGTGATGAACCGAGGATCCCGGATCTTGGGGAGGATCACCAGTTTGCCCATCTCGCTCTTGTGTCCGCCAAGGGTCGACAGCACGATCGGCCTCCGACGAACCTGCCTGCCCACCAACTCCGGTCACAGACTCCAGATAGACCGAACGGGCGAGCCAGCGACGTGCCGATCGCCAACGCGGCCATTGCATTCGGATCTCGGGCCGGTCGCCGATCAGATCCAAGGAGATTGGTCAGCGGAGTCAACCCAGGTCTTCCGACGGAACGTAGCCGAGGCGACCGCGTGTGATCAGGATCAACGCGACGGAGAGAGAGCCGAAGCCAAGCAGGCCCACATCGATGGCCGAGGTTGGCACAACGAAGACCCCGAGCGCTGCGTTGATGGCCGAGTGGGCCAGCATCACCAGGAAGAGGCTGCCCCTGGTGCTGTTGTACAGCCAGGTCATGATCGGAGCTATCGCGACGACGAAGATCAGGAACGTGCCCACCAGAGTTGGGCTCAGGCCGCCATTCTCGTTCGCCCACTCCGGCACGAGGTACTGGGGCAGATGCCAGGCAGCCCACAGCACTCCGAGCAGCAGCGTTCCGCGTAGGGCGCCCATCTGCGCCTGAAGTCGGGGAAGGGCGAAACCGCGCCAGCCAGGCTCCTCAAACAGAGGCCCGCTCACGAACCCTACGACAACAATGGCCAGGAACTCGATGGCCAGCTTCACGGCCGACTGGCCGCCGATTCCTACGAATGCACCCGGGAGGGCGAGTGCACCCAGGAGGCAAACCACCGGAATGACGACCAGGGCGAACAGGTACCGGCGGCGAGCCACACGCCACATCCGAATGCGCACGAGTAGTCGGCGCCGACCCGCTGTTCCTTCTAGCGCGCTGAGAGTCACAAGTGCCGCAAGGGTCGGACCGAGCGTCTGTAGCAGTATCACCAGAGCCGCCGGCAGCCCCAGCAGGCCATAGAGAGTCAGCAGCATGACCCAGGAGAAGCCGTATGCCAGTGTGAAGAAGGCAACCAGCGGATGACGGCCGATCAGGGTCGCGAGCGTTGCGACTCCTGGAGGTGACCGCCGAGCTGAGATCGGCGCATCGGAGACCTGGACGTTCACTGGTGACCTCTCCCTTCCCAAGCGGGTCGTGGCCATCATCCAGGGTGCGGCGGACGTGAGATCGCAGCTGCACCCACCCGGCCTGACTGGCCTGGCGCCCAAGACGTCGCTTCTGGCGATGTGCACCGGACCCGTGCTCGCCAAGAGCCCCTAAAGGATGACACCGTGGCGCGTGGGCTGTCGGGCTGCCAGCCGCCCAGCCCGCCTATGGCGGCCGCACCTCACGCATGAAGACCACGCGATCGGCACGGAGGACCCCGTCGAGCACGGCAAGGCTTTTCGAACGCGTTCCTGCTAGGCGGGCGGGTCGGCGGTCCACCGGACGATGTCACCCGGCTGGCAATCGAGCACCCGGCAGATCGAGTCCAGGGTGGTGAAC
>CAZAFS010000665.1:0-1715 GCA_964484165.1 uncultured Opitutaceae bacterium
GCCGCTTGACCGGATCGCTCAGGACCTCGTTGGCCTCGTTGATCTCCTTGAACTTGGCCTCGGCCGTCTTCTTGTCCTTCGCGACGTCCGGGTGGTATTGGCGCGCCAGTTTGCGGAACGCCTTCTTGATCTCGTCGTCCGTCGCTTCGCGCGCGACCCCGAGCGTGGTGTAGTAGTCTTTGAATTCGACGGGCATCTTGGGAGGGGCGGCGTGGTCAATCTAGCCGCGGCGGCGCGCGCCGCAACCCGGCTGGCGCGGCGATTGGTGGTGGCCGCCGGTGGCCGGACGGGTCCGCCTCACCCGCCAAGGTCGGCGCAGCATTTGCGGAAGTGGAAGCCGTAGATCGACAGCGTCACCGCCATCGGCACGAGTTTCGGGCGGCGAAAGCAGGTCCACGCCAGCAGGCCCCAGAAGTGAAAGCGCTCGCGGCCGAGGACGCCCAGGCGGACGGTCGCGCGGACGAACGCCTCGAAGTTGCGCAGCGACATGGCCCCGGCGCCGCGCGAGGGCTGGTACTCGCGCAGAAACGTGCGGATCCGCTGGTAGTACGGCCCCGGGGCGTAGAGGTGGTTCATCAGCCGCCGGTAGCCGTCGCGCAGCGTCTCGCGATTCATGCGCGGGATGAAGTTCGTGGTGCCGTCGACGTTGTCGCCGGTGGTGGCGCCGAGCAGGCGGCCCTGCTGGTGCAGGCGCTCATGCAGCTTCGTGCCGGGCACGGCCTGCAGCAATCCGACCATCGCGGTGACAATCCCGCTCTTTTGGATGAAATCGATCTGGCGCTGAAAGATGGTCGGCGGGTCGTTGTCAAACCCGACAATGAAGCCGCCCTGCACCTGCAGCCCCGCCCGCTGGATGCGTTTCACGTCGGCGACGAGATCGCGGCTCCGGTTCTGGCGCTTGTTGCACTCGGTGAGGCTCGCCTCCACCGGCGTCTCGATGCCGATGAACACCTGGTCGAACGCCGCCGCCACCATCTGCCGCATCAGTTCGTCGTCATCGGCCAGGTTGATGGACGCCTCGGTGAAGAACGGGAAGCCGCTCCGGCCCCGGCGCCAGCGGATCAGCGCCGGGAGCAGGTCCTCGCGCAGCGAGCGCTTGTTGCCGATGAGATTGTCGTCGACGAAGAACACCGCGCCGCGCCAGCCGTGCCGCCAGAGCCCGTCGAGCTCGGTGATGATCTGGGCCGCCGGCTTCACCCGCGGCCGGTGGCCGAACATCGCCGTCACGCTGCAGAAGTCGCAGTCGAACGGACAGCCGCGCGAGTATTGCACGGCCATCGAGGCGTAGCGCCGCAGGTCCGCCAGCTCCCACAACGGGACCGGCGTGGCGCCCAGGTCGGGGAGGCTGTCCGACGTGTAGACGTGGCGCGCGCGGCCCTGCGCGAAGTCGGCCAGAAAGCCGGGCAGCGTCGCCTCGGCCTCGTTCAGCACGAGATGGTCGACGTCCGGGAACTGCGCATGCTCGACGGTGAACAGCGGCCCGCCCGCCACGATCGTCTTGCCGGCGGCGCGGCAGCGCGCGATGAGCTGCACCGCCGAGTCGCGCTGGGCGATCATCGCGCTGATCAGCACGACGTCCGCCCACGCGAGATCCTTGTCCCGCAGCGGGCGCACGTTCACATCGACCAGGCGTTTCTCCCACGGCTCGGGCAGCATCGCGGCGACCGTGAGCAGGCCCAGCGGGGGCAGCGCGGCGCGCTTGCGGATGAATTTCA
>CAZAFS010000666.1:0-1713 GCA_964484165.1 uncultured Opitutaceae bacterium
TTTGAGCTATTATAGCCAAGTTATTGCTGTAATAAGTCAAATATGACCACTAAAGCTATGCTCGCCTTGCTGGCGGAACGCTGCCGCCAGCTGCGCTTGGCCGGCAACGAGACCCAGGCGTCGCTGGCCGAGCGCGCCCGCGTCAGCGTGGCCACCCTCAAGCGCTTCGAGCGCACCGGCCGGATCAGCACCGCCGGCCTGGCCCGGATCGTCTTCGCGCTCGGCCGCGACCAGGATTTCGCCTCGGTCCTGCTTCCGGCGCCCCCGGCCCTCACCACCACGCTCGATGAACTCGAACGCCGGCAGGCCGCGCGGCCGCGCCGGCGCGCCCGCCGCTCCCTCGCCCATGCGGGTTAACGTTTACCTCGACGCCACCCCCGTCGGCGCCCTGTCCGACATCGGCGGGCAGACCTACTTCCAGTACGACGACGCCTTCCTGCGCTCGGGTCTGGAGCTGTCGCCGCTGCACCTGCCGCTGGGTCCCGGCGTGCGCCTGTGCGCGCGGCCCTACCTGCTGCACCTGCCCGGGCTCTGCTACGACAGCCTGCCGGACTACTGGGGCCAGCGCGTCATGGAGCGGTGGTTCCGCCAGGAGCGGCGGCAGACCGCGGTCACGCCGCTCGAGCAGCTCTGCTTTGTCGGCGACCGCGGCGTGGGCGCCCTGCGCTACGAGCCCGCCCTGCTGGCGGACGATCCGCTGCGGCCGGTGGTGGTCGAGGCGCTCGACTTGCGCCGGGTCGAGCTGGCGTCGCGGAGCCTGCTGTCCGGGCCGCCGGACAAGGTGATTCCCGGGTTGCTCAACCTGGCCCGCAACGGTTCCGCCGGCGGCGCCCGGCCGAAGCTCTGGATCGGTCTCCACGACGAGGGGTCCAAGCCGGAACTCGCGGCCGGCGGCGGCCGGCTGCCGGAGGGTTTCACGCCGTGGCTGCTCAAACTCGACCTCGGGTCCCGCGTGGGCGCGGGCTGGCGGGAGTGGGGGCGCCTCGAGCACGCCTACGCCCTCATGGCCGCGGCCGCCGGGGTGCGGACCTGCCGGACGCGCCTGATCACGACCACGGGGCGGTCGGCCCAGGTGCGGGCGCATTTCGCGATCGCGCGGTTTGACCGCGGGCCGGCCGGCCGGCGGATCCACTTCCACAGCTTCGCCGGCCTCACCGAGTCCGACTACAACGACGTGATCGACTACCGGGAGCTGTTCTCGACGACGATGCAGGTGTGCCGGGATTACCGCGAGACCCTGGAGGTGCTGCGGCGAGCGGCGTTCAACGTCGCGGCGCGCGTACGCGACGATCACGCCAAGAATCACGGCTTTCTCTTTGACCCGGCCGTGGGCTGGCGGCTGGCGCCGGCCTACGATCTCGTCTACACCGACCCGGCGCGGTTCCCGCGCCACGCGATGCCCCTCGCCGGGAACGCCCTGAACCCGGGCGTCGGTGAGCTCATGCGGCTGGCTGACGAGGCGGAGATCCCCGCCGGCGACGCCCGCGGGGTGATCGAGCAGACGCGGGCCGCCATCGCGCGCTGGTTGGAGTTCGCCAAGGAGGCGGGCGTGCCGGCGGCCCAGGCCCGCGAGATGGAGGCGGATTTGCCGGGCAAGGCGTGGCCGGCGGCGGGTGTTGTAGGGCGGGGTCGCTGACCCCGCCAAAGAACGAAAAATCGGCGGCATTCGGCGATGCCGCCCTACAACTTCGTTCTCTTCGTTGCCTCCTGTAA
>CAZAFS010000667.1:0-1712 GCA_964484165.1 uncultured Opitutaceae bacterium
TGCAGGTGGCGCAGGCCGAGGCCAACAAGAACATGGCGCAGGCCCAGGCCGAGATCCGGCGGGCGGCCGCCGTGGCCCTGGAGCAGGAGATGAAGGCCCGTACGCAGGAGATGCAGGCCAAGGTCGTCGAGGCGCAGGCCCAGGTGCCGCTCGCCATGGCCGAAGCCTTCCGCAACGGGCACCTGGGGGTCATGGATTATTACCGCATGCAAAACATCCAGGCTGACTCCGACATGCGCTCTTCCATCGCTTCGCCGGATGCGGGCAAGAAATAGATCGGAGGTAGGGCGTCATGACGGCTTCTGACCTCCCCACCGCCGCCGCCGGCCACTGACCTTTCCGTTCATGGACTGGGTGCTCGATCACTTGCAGGTGTTATTCGTGATCGCCGTCGCGGCCGTGGCGGTGCTGCAGAAGTTGAAGCAGGCGGCCCGCACCGGGCAGACCGCCGGCGAGCCGCCGGCGGTGGATCTGGCGCAGGCGGAGCGCACGCGCCGCATCCAGGAGGAAATCCGGCGCCGGATCATGGAGCGGCGCGGGCTGGCCCCACCGCCGCTTAAGCCTGAATCACTGGAAGAGCCTCCACCGCTTCCCGCGCCGCCGCCGCTGGTCGAAGAGGTGCGGCCCTATGCGGTGCCGCCGTCGTTGGAGCAGACCACGGAGGAGTCGCGGGCGGCGTCGGATCCGGCGTTGGAATTCGAACGCCAGCAGCAGATGCTGCAGCAATTCCATGATCTCGAGGCGCGGGAAGCGCGCGAGCGGGCCCTGTCGGCCGCGGGGGCGGGCGCGGCCGCATCGGCCTCAGGCGCCCCGCGCCCGGCGAACCGGATCGTGGCGGACCTGCGGGCGCCGGCCAGCCTCCGCCGGGCCGTGGTGTTGCGCGAGATTCTCGGCCCGCCGGTCGGGTTGCGCTAGGCGCCCCCGGCGTTGCTCCCCCCGCACCCGTGGGCCGCGGGTTACGGGATCAGCACCTTCAGGTAGCCCGAATTGGAGTTCGGCACGCGCTTGCCGTTGATCTCGATTTCGACGTTTTCCTGCGCAGTGGCGGTCAGGTACAGCGAGCCGCGCTTGGGAAAGGTGCGGGTTTCACCCTTGATCAACGTGCCCTGAAATAACTCGGTGCCGTCCAGCTCCTGCACGAGTTTCAGCCGCACGGTGTCGCGGGCGATCAGCGTGATCGACTGCTGGGCTGCGGGCTTGATCTGGGCGGCGGACGACTTGGCCGGTCCGCCGGAGAGCGCCTTGATGCCGAAAATGATCGCCACCATGACGACGACCGCGGCTACGATGAGGCCGCCCTTGATGAGCAGACCCGGATCGATGGGCATGGCGCCGCCGGCGCCGGCCGGAAAGGCGGGGCGGGCCGGTGGGGGCGGGGCCGCGGGGGACTCCTCCGGACCGGCCGGAGCGGGCGTTTCGGGACCCGGCCGCGCGGTCTGGGCGAGATCCATGCGACCGTAGGTCTCGCGGTTGTCGCGGCGGGACCCCCGGCCTTCGTTGGGGGCAAGCGCCCGGTAATCGGCGAGGATCTTCTCGCCGTTGAGCTTCAGATAAACCGCGTAGTTGCGCAGAAAGCCGCGGACGTAGATTTCGGGCAGGTTGAGATCGAAGCTGTTGCTCTCGAGCTTGTGCAGGTAGTCGCTGCGGATCTTGGTGGCCTCGGAGGCTTCGCGGATGGAGATTCCCTTGCGCTTGCGGGCTTCTTCGAGGCG
>CAZAFS010000668.1:0-1708 GCA_964484165.1 uncultured Opitutaceae bacterium
CGCCCACCCCCCGCCTGGCCCTAGCCGATTTCGGCCTGGCCGACGCCGACCTCGAAACCTTCTTCGACATCGGGCATTACCTGGACGGCGGCCAGATGCGGCTGGTCGACCTGATCGCCAGCCTCCGGCAGACCTATTGCGGGCACATCGGCGTCGAATACCTCCACATCCAGGAAACGGAAATCCGCCGCTGGTTGCAGGCGCGGATGGAGCCGCGCCGCAACCAGCCCAACTTCACCCGCGAGCAGAAGATCCGCATCCTGCGCCGGCTGCACAAGGCCGAGCTCTTCGAACATTTCCTGCACACGAAGTACGCCGGCCAGAAACGGTTTTCCCTCGAGGGCGGCGAGACGCTCATTCCCGCGCTCGACACCGTCATCGAACTCTGCCCGGAGGCCGGCGTCGACGAGATCGTGCTGGGCATGGCCCACCGCGGCCGGCTCAACGTCCTGGCCAGCATCCTCCGCAAGTCCTTTCAGTTCATCTTCGAGGAATTCGCCGAGGGCTTCATCCCCGACTCCGTGGCGGGCGACGGCGATGTGAAGTACCATCTCGGCTACGAGGCCGTGCTCGACACCACTTCGGGCAAGCCGGTCGAGGTGCGGCTCGCCGCCAATCCCTCGCACCTCGAGGCGGTCAACCCGGTCGTCGAGGGCAAGGCCCGGGCCCGCCAGCGCCTCCGCGGCGACACCGAGCGGCGCCGCATCCTGCCGCTCCTCATCCACGGCGACGCCGCCTTCGCCGGGCAGGGCATCGTCGCCGAGGTGCTGAACTATTCCCAGCTCCCCGGCTACAGCACCGGCGGCACGCTGCACATCGTGGTCAACAACCAGATCGGGTTCACCACCAGCCCCGCCGAGGCGCGCTCCAGCCAGTATTGCACCGACATCGCCAAGATGATCGAGGCGCCGATCTTTCACGTCAACGGCGACGACCCCGAGGCGGTCTGCTACATCGCCGAGCTGGCCCTCGAGTTCCGCCAGAAATTCCGGCGCGACGTCGTGCTCGACATGGTGTGCTACCGCCGCCACGGCCACAATGAGTCCGACGAACCGGCCTTCACCCAGCCGCTGCTCTACCGCCGGATCGCCGCGCACCCGCCGCCGTCGGACATCCTCAGCAAGAAACTCATCGCCGAGGGCACGATCACGGCGGCGGAGTCGGACGCGATCAAGGCGGAGTACTCCGCCGCGCTCGAGGAGGCGCTGACCCAGGCGCGCAAGAAACAGGACCGCCAGATCGACGACCTGAAGCGCTTCGAGGGTTCGACGGCGGTGTTCCAGCACGCGACCTTCTTCGCGCCCGCCACCACCGCCGTGCCGCCCGCCCTGCTCGAACAGTGCGTGCGCGGCCTCACCCACGTGCCGGCCGACTTCAAGCTCAACTCCAAGATCAAGCGCTTCCTCGAGGCGCGCGCCCAAGCCTTCCAGGAGGGCGGCCCGGTCGACTGGTCGTTCGGCGAGGCCCTGGCCTTCGGCACCCTCCTGCTGGACGGCACGCCCGTGCGCCTGTCCGGCCAGGACAGCGAGCGCGGCACGTTCAGCCAGCGCCATGCCGCGATCTACGACCTCGACACCCGTGCCCGCCACGTGCCGCTGGACCACCTCGCCGCCGACCAGGCCGAGTTCTGCCTCTACAACTCCTCGCTGTCGGAGGCCGGCGTGCTCGGCTTCGACTACGGCTACAGCCTCGATTATCCCCAGATGCT
>CAZAFS010000669.1:0-1698 GCA_964484165.1 uncultured Opitutaceae bacterium
TCTCGATCAGGATGCGCCGCATCGCCTCGGCCGCCGCGCCGAAGAAATGGGCGCGATTCTGCCACATGCGGTCGCCGGTGCCGACGAGTCGCAGCCAGGCCTCGTGCACCAGCGCCGTCGGCTGCAGCGTCTGGCCGGCGGCCTCCCGCGCCAGCCGGGCCGCCGCGTGGCGCCGCAACTCGTCGTAGACGAGCGGCAGCAGCTGCTCGGACGCCCGGCTGTCGCCGTGTCCGATCGACTGCAGAAGTTGCGTGATCTCGGCCATGACCTCGAACGACCAATCTATTCAGTTTTGCGACCAACGGCGCGCGCGGCGCGGAAACGCGGTAAAGGGGGTGGCACTCATCGAATTCCGGAGACGACGCTTGGGACCGTGGCGCGGCCGCCGGGCGGCGGCCCCGGGCGGTGGGCAATCTTCTCCAGTTGAGGGACTCTGGTTCTTGCGCGGAATCCCATCCACTCAAGAACAATCAGCCGGTCGCGACCGGCGCGTCATCCCCGGTGCTCGTCGCCAAACCGCGTCAGGGCGCCCGGGTTTCCGGTGGGCCGAGGTAGCTGGGTTTCAGACCGCCGCAATCGATGACGATCTTGTCCAGCACCACCCCGGCGTCGACGCCGTAGACGTGGAACGTATGTGGGCCGGGCGCCGCGACCCGGACCTTCGCCTGCGCCACGACCGTGTTGTTCAGCACGCCCTGCGCCCATTCGGCGCCGCCGTCCTTTACCTCGAACTCCACGAGCTGCGGCGACGCGTCGTCGACGCCCACCGCGAAGCGCAGGCGGTCGCCGGCGAGCGGATGCGTCGGGATCAGATTCACGTTCACCGCGAACTCCCCGGCACTGACAAAGTCGATTCTGTAGTCCAGCCGCGGCCCATCGGCGCTCACCTGCTCCGGCGGCACGCTGGGCATCGTCGTGGGAAAAATGGCCATCGCGTCGCCGGTGCGGCCCAGCCCGGGCACCGGCTCCCAGCCCGCGCCGCCGCGGTCGTCCTTCGAGGTGTAATGCCCCGCGTCGATCGACACCACGCCGCCAGACTCCACCGAGCCCGCGAATCCTGGGGGCGCCTTTACCGACGGGCCGGCGGCTGTGACCCGCGCCGGTTCGTCGGCGAATCGTGGCAGCGTCCACGGCGCGATGCGGAAGCCGCGCCACTGGTCGTCGGCCGGCTCCAGCGACATGATGCCGCGCCATTTGCCGCCGGCCACTTCATTGTTGAAACGCTTGGTCAAATTCCACAACTCAGCGTCGGCCACCCTTGCCGCCAATCTCGCTGCGGGGCCTTCATCTACCATCCGCACCCCCATTTCGCCGTCGAAATAGCGTTCGTTGGCCAGGGCGGTCCCGCGCACCGGATACGCCACCAACTCGAAGAACGCGTCCTGTTCCGCGGCCGGCAGCGCCGCCGCCACGCGGTCGACGCGGGCGCGGAGCCCGGCGAATGCTGTCAACCGCCGCGTGATCTCGGCCGGCGTGAACGGACTCGGCCGGGGCGGCTGCCCCGGCAGCCACCACTGCAGGTGCTCGGGCTTCCGCTGAAAATTGAGCAGGTAATAGTCGGCCAGAATGCCGGCGATCTCCGCGGCGTGCTCCGGCCCGAACTCGCGCGCCGCCCAGGCCACGAGGAAATCCGGCAGGTTGTCGCGCCGCCAGCGGTGGATGTCCCAGGCCATCTGGAGGAAAAATTCCGTGCCGATT
>CAZAFS010000670.1:0-1676 GCA_964484165.1 uncultured Opitutaceae bacterium
GTGTTGCTCCGCGCGTGGGTGCGGTTGGCCTCGTCCCGGAACTTGATCGCCTCCGGCCACCATGCCTGGCCCTGGCCGTCGATGGTGCCTGGGCCGGAGATCATCACGTCGTGGGCGTGGCTCGTGAGCAGCAACGGCCGGAACCGACCGGCGCCAATCCGCGAGTCCGCGGGATCGGTGGTGAACAGAATCGTCGCGCCGGCCTCGAGGCGCAGATTCATGCTGCTGGTCAGATCGAACGGCTGGGTCAACCAGCGCCCCGCGGGCACCACCAGCGTGCCGCCGTCCGCCCGCTCGAGCGCCGCGACCGCGTGGCGAAATGCATTGGTGTTTACGGTCCGGCCGTCGGGCACGGCGCCGAAGTCGGCGAGCTGGACGGTGCGCGCCGGAATGACCGGCTGCGCCGGAGCGGATTCCTGGGCCCGGCCCGCGCCGCCGCCGACGACGAGGACGCAGGTGCAGACAAGGAGCAGGGGGAGCTTCATGGCGCCCGGACCATCGCACGACCCCGCCAGCCGGTCAATTGGGTCCGTGCAGGGCGTTGACGGCGGAGTCGCGGCCGGCGCCCTCCGGCACACCATAGAGGCGGCGGATGAGGATCTCCCACCGGGCGTTCTCCTCCTCGCGGCGCTTGACCGCGCGGCATTCAAGGTCGCCCGCCACGAAAATGAAGCTGAAGAGCAGGGCGCCGAGGTAATTGTGCAGCGCAAAGGCCATCACGCCCGCGCCGCCGACGGCGAGCACCTTGCCAATCGCGGCAGCCCACTGGGTCGCCTTGAGATAGGGCCAGCGCATGGCCAGCAGCGACCGCAGGATGCGGCCGCCGTCCATCGGAAACACCGGGAGCAGGTTGAAGCAGCCCATGACGATGTTCATGAACCAAAGCTCCCAGCCGAATCCGCCGAGGGTCACCGGAATCTCGCCGTCGAGCCATCCGGGCGGCGTGGTGACCCATGGCCACAAGGCGAGGACGATGGCAAAATTGACCGCCGGGCCGGCCAGCGTGATGAGCAGTTCGCGCCGTGGCTGCCGCGGAATCGAATCGAACTCCGCCATGCCCCCGATGGGCAGCAGCAGGATCCGGGACACGCCGATGCCGAACCGGCGGGCCGTGAGCGAATGGCCGAGTTCATGCATCACGATACAGGTGAAGAGCATGACAATGAACGCGAGGCTCCAGGCCACCCCCGGCCAGCCGGAGTCCACCCAGCCCTCCCACGCCACGTACGTCAGCAACAGCAAAAAGCTGAAGTGCACGGCCAGGCGGATGCCGAAGACGCGGAACAAGTTAATTGACCATCCGAGCATTTGTCCTAAGTAAGGCCCCTTTCGGGCCAAACGCTAATCGATTGTCGCGGCCGGCGTTTGTTCCGGGATTTCCACCATGGCCACCGCCCGGTCCTCCATCCTCATCATCGACGACGATTCCGAGATCCGCTACTCGCTGACGCGCGTGCTGTCGTCGCGCGACTATGTCGTGACCACCGCGGCGAGCGGCGAGGAGGGGGTGGCCGCCGTCCGGAAAGGCGCGCCGGACCTCATCTTCCTGGACATTCGCATGGGCGGCATGGGCGGCATCGAGACCCTCCAGCACATCCGCTCCATCAATGCGCGGCAGCTCGTCATCCTCATGACCGCCTTCGGCACGGCGCAGACGGCGATCGAGGCGATGAAGT
>CAZAFS010000671.1:0-1672 GCA_964484165.1 uncultured Opitutaceae bacterium
TGGTGACGCCGTGGCGGTCGATCATGTCCCAGAACCGGTCGGGTCCGGGATGATTGGGCGCGCCCTCGTACATGAACACGGTGGCGCCGGCGGCCAGCTGGCCGTAAACCACGTAGCTGTGCCCGGTGACCCAGCCGATGTCGGCGGTGCACCAGTAAATGTCGGTGTCCTTGACGTCGAAGACGTATTTGGTCGTGAGCGTGACGCCGAGCAGGTAGCCCGCGGTGGTATGGAGCACGCCCTTCGGTTTGCCGGTCGAGCCGCTGGTATAGAGGATGAAGAGGGGGGTCTCGGATTCGTGGGCCGCGGCCCGGTGCAGGTCGGACGCGGCGGCCATGACGTCGTGCCACCAGAGATCGCGGTCCGGCGTCATGGCGATTTCGTTGCCGCAGCGCCGGAGCACGATCACATGCTGGACGCTGGGGGTGCTGGGCACGGCCCGGTCGACGCTGGCCTTGAGCTCGATGATGCGGCCCCGGCGCCAGCCGCCGTCGGCGGTGATGATCAGCTTGGCCTGGCAGTCGTTGACCCGGTCCTTGATCGCCTCCGCGCTGAAGCCGCCGAAGATGACGGTGTGCACCACCCCCACCCGGGCGCACGCCAGCATGGCCACCGCGGCCTCGGGTACCATGGGCATGTAGATGGCGGCGCGGTCCCCCTTCTTCAGGCCGAGCGATTGGAGCACGTTGGCAAACTTGCAGACCTCCCGATGGAGCTGCCGGTAGGTAAGCGTGCGGACGTCGCCGGGCTCCCCCTCAAAAATCAGGGCCGCCTTGTGCTCGCGAGGCGTACCCAGATGGCGGTCGAGACAGTTCTCTGCCAAATTCAAGTACCCGCCGGAGAACCACTTGCAATGCGGCAGTTTCCATTGCAGGACATGCTTGAAGGGTTTCCTCCAGGTCAGATGCTCCTTGGCCTGCCGGGCCCAGAATTTCTCTGGAGCGTTGACAGACTCCGCATAGAGCCTACGGTAAGTGGCGAAGCCTCCCAGATTTGCTTGGCCTTTGAACTCGGCCGAGGGCTTGAATATCCTGCTCTCCCGAGAAACTGAGGTAATCGTAGTTTCGGTCACAAGTAACCTGAGTTGAAGGTTGGGGACTAAGTTGAGTTCCCTACGCAACCCAAGGTTTGCTTGGTCTCAAGTGTCCGGAGGTTTTTTTCGGAATCACTGTATGGAAAACAATGCCACGCCGCCCACCGCGGCCGCACCGGCGTCGTCCCCCGCCGCCGGCGCCCCACCCGAGAACGTGCTGCGCGTCGAGGGGATCCTCGACTTGGACGCCAACAAAGCCGGCACTCTGATCGACGTCGCCCGCGGCGGCAAACGCCGTCCCTCCGACCCGTTCGTGCCGCGCGAACTGATCCGCCGCTTCAAGCTGAAGGCCGGCAGCGTGATCACCGCCACGGCCACGCCGGACGAGCGTTTCCCCAATCCGAAGGTCCGCTTCATCGAAAAGGTCGACGGGCTCGACATCGACGCGCGCCGCCACCTCCCGGATTTCACCCAGCTCACCACCATCACGCCCAACGAGCAGCTCAAGCTCGAGATGAAGGACCACCGCATGACCACGCGCGCGATGGACCTCTTCTGCCCGATCGGCAAGGGCACGCGCGGCCTGATCGTCTCCCCGCCCCGCGCCGGCAAGACCACCCTGCTCCGCGACATCGCGCT
>CAZAFS010000672.1:0-1665 GCA_964484165.1 uncultured Opitutaceae bacterium
GTGGCCACGAGCGTGCGCAGGCTGACGGCCGTCGTGAAGAGCTGGGAGAAGACAAACCGCGGTTCGGTGGCCAGCCGCGCCAGCAGCATCTCCATCTGGTCGGCCACGGTCACCTGCTCGTCGTGGATCTCACCCACGACCAGCTTTTCGGCGAGGCGCCGCAGCACGACGTTGAACACGTTCCAGAGTTCGATGCGGTCGGCGTTTTGCAGCGGCCGGTCCCGGCGCGCGGTCAGGGACGAGACGTAGCGCGCGATCATGTCCTGCCGCTCGACGGCGAGGGTGCCGAGCTGGGCGGCGGCCTCCTTGAATTTCCGGTACTCGATCAGTTGGTGGACGAGTTCCCACCGCGGATCCATCTCCTCCTCGTCGCCGGCGTTGGGATCGACGGCCTGCTGGTCGGTGGGCAGGAGCAGGCGACTTTTGATCTCCATCAGCGTCGCCACCATGACGAAAAAATCGCCCGCCAGGTCGAGGTCGAGCTGTTGCATGGCGAACAGCGCGTCGAGATACTGCCGGGTCACCTGCTCGATGGGGATGTCATAGATGTCCAGCTCGTTCTTCCGGATGAGGAAGAGCAGCAGGTCAAGGGGGCCCTCAAAAACCTGGAGTTTCAGGCGATGCTCGCTGTCGGGAATCACGGCCGAGGGGATGGGTGGAAAGACGGGCGCAGGCAACGGCAAAATCAATGTTGGCGGCGCAGGCTGGCGACAAAAAAACCGTCGGAGTCATGCCGGGCGGGGAGAATCGTGAGTCCCGGGCCGTCGCCCGGGGCGCCGCAGGCCGGTGCCGGTGGCACGAGCGCAAACTCCGGCCGGTGGTGCAGGAAGGCCGCGACGACCGCCTGGTTCTCCGCGCGGCTGAGCGAGCAGGTGGCGTAGATGAGCCGCCCGCCGGGATGGACCAGTCGGCTGAAACGATCGAGCAATTCCAGCTGGCGCCCGGCTTGGGCCGCGATGTCGGCCGGCGTGGTGCACCATTTGAGATGCGGCGCGCGCCGCCAGGTGCCGCTGCCGCTGCAGGGCGCGTCGACCAGCACGCCATCATACCCGGCGTCATTGGGCGGGCGGGACGCGACGCGGATGTTGCCGCAGCCCGCGCGCCGGGCGCGCCGGCGCAGCTCGGCCAGCGCCGGCGCGCGGACATCATAAGCGTCGACGCGCCCCTCCGGCCCGACCAGGCGCGCCAGTTGCAGGGTTTTGCCCCCGGCGCCGGCGCAGGCGTCGAGCCAGCGGCCGCCGCGGGGCAGGTCGGCGCTCGCCAGCACCAGCTGGGAGCCGAGGTCCTGAATCTCGAACCGGCCCGCGCGGTACGCGTCGGTCGTGGTCAGATCGGCATCCGCGAGAATCTCGCAGGCGTCGGGGGCAATCTCGGAGCGGCGCCAGGACCAGCCGCGCGCCGTGAATTCGCCGAGCACGGCGTCGGGGGCGTCGGTCTGCAGGCGGATCCAGAGCGGCGCCCGGGTGTGGAGCGTTTCGAGATTGGGCGAAACGAATGCCGCGGGGCAGTGCGCCCAAAACCAGGCGGGCAGCAACTCCCGGGCGACGCCGAGCTGGCGCGCCCGCTCCGCCACCGTCGGCGGCAGCGACGGCCAGCCGGAGGTCAGGGTCGCCCGATACTCGTGCGTGGCCGGGGTGTCGGCCGCCAGCCAGGCGACCGCCCGGG
>CAZAFS010000673.1:0-1662 GCA_964484165.1 uncultured Opitutaceae bacterium
GCCGCGCCCGGGTCAGCCCGGAACCGCTCACGGCCGGCGCCGGCTCTTCAGCATCTCCAGGTTTCTGCGCGCATTCTGGTTTTCCGGATTGAGTTGAAGCACCGCCGCAAGCTGCTGAATGGCGTCGTCCAGCCGGCCGGAGCGATAGTAGGCGTACGCCAGGTTGTTGCGCGCCTCCTGAAAATCCGGTTTCAACCGCACCGCGGCTTCATAATGGGCGATGGCCTCCGGCAGGCGCTGCGGGAGCCGGGCCAGTTCATTGGCCAGATTGTAGTGCGCCTCGAAATGGTCCGGCCTAAGCCGCAGCACATCCTCATAGTGGGCCATGGCCTCCGCCGTCCGCCCGGGGAGCTGGGCCAGCGCCACCGCCAGGAAGTAATGCGCGTCGGCGTAGTCCGGCCGGATCCGCAGGGCGGCCTCGTAGTGCGCCACCGCCTCTGGCAGTCGGCCCGGCGACGCCGCCAGGGCGTTGCCCAGCCCGAAATGCGCCTCGGGATAATCCGGCTGGGCGCGCAACGCCGCCTCATAGTGCGCGATCGCCTCCGGCAGGCGTCCCGGGATTTTCGCCAGTTCCACCGCGAGATTGTTGTGCGCTTCGGGGAAATCCGTCCGGAGCCGCAGGGCGGCTTCAAGGTGCCCGACGGCGTCGGCCGCCCCGCCTGGCCGCTCGCGCAGTTCGAGGGCCAGGTTGTAGTGGGCGTCGGCGAAATCCGGCCGCAGCCGCAGGGCCGTTTCGTAGTGCCGCCTGGCTTCGTCGGCCCGGCCGGGAATCTGCGCCAGCTCGATGCCGAGGTTGTTGTGCGCCTCCGCGTAGTCCGGCTGCAGCCGCACGGTCGTTTCATACTCGGCGACGGCCGCGGCCCGGCCGCCCGGCGTCCGCGCCAGCTCGACGGCCAGATTGTAGTGCGCCCGATAGTTTCCCGGCTGTTTCAGCGCGGTATCGCGCCACAACGTCAGGGCGTCGCGGTAATCCCGGTTGCGCTCCACGGTCAGTCCGCCCCACCCCACGGCGAGGGCGCCGAAGACGGCGAGGCTGCGTTTGCCCAGGCCGCGGAACAGCCCCAGAACGCCGCCCGCCAGCACTGCGGCCAGCGGCAGGTACATCCGGTGTTCGGCGACGGTCTGGCCGATCAGCGGCACCACACTGGAGCTGGGCGCGAGGATGACAAAGAACCAGGCGCCCAGAAAGCCGAGGGCGGGCCGGCGCCGCAGCGCCACGAGCGTGCCTGCGACCAGCACCAGCAGCGCCCCCGCCTGCGGGGCCACCGCCCGGAGCCCGCTCCCCACGCCCGCACCGTAATCCAAGACCAGCGGATGGGGCCAGCACGACAGCCGCAGGTAGAGCACGATCGCCTCGCATTGCTTCAGCGCGTAGGACCACCAGGTGACGCCGAGCCCCAGCCCGGCCCCCGTCCCCCGGGTTCCGCCGCCGCCGGCCACCAGCCAGAGCAGCGGCAGCCAGGTGGCGGCCAGCCCGAAATAGAAAAGCCGGCGCTGCCGGAGCGCCGCGCGAAACGTGCCGGCCACAAACGTGCGGTCGTAGAGCAGCACCAGGAGCGGCGCCGTCACCATCACCTCCTTGCTGGCCATGCCCAGCGCACAGCACGTGACCGCCAGCAGCAGCCCCCATTTCGACACCGGGGTCGCGTCCGTGGCCCGGGC
>CAZAFS010000674.1:0-1656 GCA_964484165.1 uncultured Opitutaceae bacterium
GCTTCTGGAGGACGGCCCGGGCCGTGGCCGTCGCATGTTCGCGGGTGCGCCCGGTAAGCTGCTGGCCGCTCATGGTCCAGACGCGCTGGAACAGCCCGCGTGCCGCCGGCATCGCCATCAGGGTCGCGCATTTGGCCCCGCCGCCCGATTGCCCGAAGATCGTCACGCCGCCGGGATCGCCGCCGAACTCCGCGATGTTGTCGTGCACCCAGCGGAGCGCGAGCACGAGGTCGAGCATGCCGGCGTTGCCCGAGTCGGCGAATTCCGGGCCGCCCAGCTCGGCGAGGTACAGGTAGCCGAAGCCGTTGAGCCGGTGGTTCACTGTCACCACTACCACGTCGCCGCGCCGGCAGAGGCGCACTCCGTCATAGAGATCACTGTTGACCGTGCCGTTGTCGTAGGCGCCGCCATGAAAGTACACCAGCACCGGCCGGTGGCGGCCGTCGCGCAGCCCCGGCGTCCAGACATTGAGGTTCAGGCAGTCCTCGCCCGCCACCGCGCCGTCATTCCGGGCGCTGGCCTGCGGCGCCATCGGGCCGAACGCGCGGCAGTCGCGCACCCCGCTCCATGGCGCCGGCGGCAGCGGCGCCTGAAAGCGGCGGCGCGCCGTGTCAGCGCCATAGGAAATGCCTTTGAACGCGTCGACGCCCTGGTCGACGTAGCCGCGAATCCTCCCCGCGGTGGTGGTGGCGAGCGGCGCGACGTCCTCCGGCCCCGCGGCCCGCACGCCGCCGGCGCAGAGGAGCCCGAGCGCGACGATGCCGAGCCGGAGGCCGCGGCGCGTGCGCCGGCCGCGAACGAGGACCAGGGGAGTCATGGAAAGAGTCTGTGCCGTCGGACCTACTGCTGCCCGGGAGTGACCGCCTCGTCGCGGGCCAAGGCGGCGAACCACGCCGCGGAGCGGTCCATGTAGGGCTTCAGCTCCGCAAGGGTCGCGTAGTTGTTGTGCGGCGAATCGACCAGGGGCACGGCCTCCTTGGGACCGGGAATCTGGTTGAAGGCGGTCCAGACGCCGGCGGGCGGGGCGGTGTCGTCCACAAAACCCATGGCCACCAGGCACGTGGCCTTGATCCGCGAGGCGAAGTTGACCGGATCGAAGTAGAGCGCGGTCGCCATCACCTGCGGGTTGCCTGCGTCCCAGTTGGGATAACCCGCGGCGCGGCCGTGCAACGCGCCGTTGGCGTCGCAGCCGGCCGGCTCGAGGACCAGCACATGCGTGACCCGCGGATGCAGCCCGGCCACGCAGAGACCCTGCTGCCCGCCCATGCTCGTGCCCGTGACGACGAGCGTCCGGCCGTCCCAGTCGGGGCGGCCCGCCAGGTAGTCCACGGCGCGGTAGTCGCCGAGATACATCGAGAGGAAATAATTCCGGTCGCGGTCCGTGTTGCCGATGATCTGGAAGTTTTTGATCCTCTGCGGCAGCGCCGCGTAGAAGGCCGGCGGCTGGTCGCCGGGCAGGTCGTGCGGTTCCACGTCGAGCACGAGCCAACCGGCGCGGGCGCGTTCGGTGACCCACGGCTTCTGCAGCGGATAGGGCGGACTCGCCCACTGCAGGATCAACATTGCGGGGAATTTCCCGTCGCGCGCGGGCTTTGCCAGCTGCCCGTAAACGTGCGCGCCGCCGACGTTGTTCATCTTGATCGTCCAAAAATCCAC
>CAZAFS010000675.1:0-1656 GCA_964484165.1 uncultured Opitutaceae bacterium
CCAGGAGATGCCTTCGCCGCGCACGAAGTGGTCGGCGTCGATCATCTGCTCGATGTCGGCAATGGCCGTGACGTGCCCGCCCACGACGATCGCGGACTTCGGCGACAGGCGGCGCACCATGCGGCACATCTCCCGGACCTTACCGAGGTTGATGATGATCGAGGAGACGCCCACGATGTCGTACCCGCCCGCGGCCAGCTCCCGCTCGAAGATCTCGCGGGTGGGAAAGTCGAGCACCGTGCAGGGGGCGGAAATGTTCCGCTGGATCATCATGAGGCCCCAGGAGCGATGGAACATCCGCAGTGAGAACGCGCCTTGCTCGCGCGTCACCTGGTTGTGGTAAAGCTCCATGGGGTTGATGCGGCGGCTGCCGAACTCGTCGTCCTGGGCGTAGGGTCCGAACACGGACGTGAGCAGGATGCGCGCGGTCGATCCCTTGGGGTGCCGCTCCAACGATCGCCCGGATAGAAGGTCAGCCACAGGCTCCCTTCTGCATCGAGGGATTCCGGCCCAGTTCCAGGATCTGGAGCACCTCGCAGATTTTGCGCACCAGCGCTCGGGCACGGAACGGTTTGGACAGGAACGCGGCGGACTGAGGCAATGCGGTCTCGAGGCCACCCGACATGAAGATCGTTCTGGTCTCAGGACGTTGCTGGTTGAGCCTGCGGTGCAGTTCGTGGCCGTCCAGACGGGGCATTTCGATGTCGGTCACGAGCAGGTGGATTGGACCGGGGTGCTGCGCCGCTATTTCCAGCGCGTGGACGCCATCGACGGCTTGCAGCACGCGACATCCGTGCGTCTTGAGAACCAGCCCGACCGCTGCCCGCACCTCGGGCTCGTCGTCGGCGACCAGAACTGTCAAGCCGCTCGGTTCGCCGGCGCCCTGCAAGGCACCGGCCGGCTCCCGCATACCCAAGGCCATGTGGACTCCGCAGCCCGTCTGGCCAAATGGCCGTGCAAGGCCGCCCGGATCGCCCCCGCCCAGGGGGACTCATAATCCGGCTGAGGAACGCTGCCCGAGAGGACATCTCGTCGGGCACGGCGTCACTCAAGAAACCGATCTGGCTAAGATCGTAGCCTTCGCTTGCGGCCAACGGAACTGGGCAAATGTCTAGTTTCCGGTCAAGCGCGTGACCACGCGGCGTCACACGATGGCGTTACCGGCTCTGCTGCCCGCTGCCGCGTTAACTATGCCGGGCGCGCAGCCACACGACTCTCGAGAACCTCGCTGACCTTGCGCAACAGGTCCCGGCCCACGAAGGGTTTGGGCAGGAACGGAGTACCTCGGGCCAGTCCGGCGTTCGAATCGCCTGACATTAATAGAGTTCTGGTCTCTGGACGGCGGTGGCTCAGCGTGCGGCTCAGCCCACGGCCGTTCAGGCGGGGCATTTCGATGTCGGTCACCAACAGGTCGATCAGCCCCGAGTGCTGCGCGGCCACTTCCAGCGCCTCGACGCCATCGACAGCCTGGAGCACGCGATATCCGGTGCTGTGGAGGAGTTCCGCGACGAGGGCAAGCACCTCTGGAGTATCGTCGGCAACCAGAATCGTCCGACCCAATTTGTCGAGGTTTAGCGGCGAAGCGGACTGATCTCGTGTTCCAAAGGCCATCTGCACTCCTGGTTCTGGTCAGCCGGGCGGCCTGGCCGCTCTTAG
>CAZAFS010000676.1:0-1653 GCA_964484165.1 uncultured Opitutaceae bacterium
CCGGTAGCCGACGAGAATCGGACCATACTTCGGGTCGACCGTCGCGAAGGTAAGGTCCAGCGCAAAGGCGCTGAGCTTCACCGGCCCCACCCACAAGGGCCGGCGCAGCTGCACCGTCACATGCTCCAGGACGCGCCGCTCCTTGTTCACGAGGATGGTCATGCGGAATCGGTCGACCAGGTTGGCGGGAAAGTGCGCGTGTTCGATTTTGCGCAACGGTACCTCGTAGGTGACCGAGGTCGGAGTCTCCTCCGCGACGGTCACATGATCCCAATCGGCCACGTCATCGAGGGTGACCCGGCCGGGCCTCCGATTCCTTTCCGCGGCATCGCGATGCTTCCGGACCTCCCCCGCGGTCGGCTCGCGGCCGTTGATCTTCAACAGCCGCGATTGCTCCGCATACGGCAGCGACGGATCGTGGCGGATGATGGTTTGCTTGCGGACGCCGCCCCGGCTGTCCCTGGTCACGGAGGTCTCGGTGTAGGCCCAGCGACCGGCCTCGGCGCGCAGCTGCTGCATCGCGTCCCGCAGCAACGCGGGCATCTCCGCCCTTGTCGCGCCGGCGAGGGCGAGCCCCGTGAAAGCCAAAATCCACCGGCGCATAATGGCTGAGAAATCCCGGCCGCGCGATGGTTCCCGGCAAATCTGGGGCCGCTGGTTCGAGTCCGCTTCCCTGCGGGCCTTCCCCCGGCCGGTCACAGCCGGCAGATCAGCAGCTCGCGCTCGTAGATCATCTCCTTGGGCAGGTGGTCGTGCAGGAGGAGGAACAGCTCCTCGTGCTCCATGACCTCCCGGCGCCAGGCGGCGCGGTCCACGGTCATGATCTCGTCCCACTGCGCGCGTGGCAAATCGAGCCCGGTCCATTCAATGTCCTCGTGGCGCGGCACCCAGCCGATGGGCGTCTCGCGCCCGAGGGCCCGGCCGCGGGCGCGGTCGACGATCCACTTCAGGATGCGCATGTTCTCGCCAAAGCCGGGCCAGATGAATTTGCCGTCCTTGTCCCGGCGGAACCAGTTCACGTGGAACACGCGGGGCGTCTCGGCGAGCTGCCGCTGCATCTTGATCCAGTGACGGAGGTAGTCACCCATGTGGTAGCCGCAGAACGGCAGCATGGCCATCGGGTCGCGCCGCACCTTGCCGACGGCGCCGGCGGCGGCCGCGGTGGTCTCGGAGCCCATGGTGGCGCCGATGTACACGCCGCTCGACCAGTTGAAGGCCTGGAACACCAGCGGAATGGTGCTCGGGCGCCGGCCGCCGAAAATGATGGCGCTGAGCGGCACCCCGTCGGGCTTTTCCCAGTCGGGATCGACGCATGGGCACTGCCGCGTCGGGGCGGTGAAGCGCGCGTTGGGATGCGCCGCCTTGCGGCCGCAATCCGGCGTCCAGTCCTGGCCCTGCCAGTCGACGGCTCGGGCCGGCGGCTGCGCCGTCATGCCTTCCCACCACGGGCTGCCATCGGGCGTGAGCGCCACGTTGGTGAAAATCGAATTCCGGGCCAGGGTGGCCATGGCGTTCGGATTGGTCTTCGCGCCAGTGCCGGGGGCCACGCCAAAAAAACCGGCCTCGGGGTTGATGGCGTGGAGGCGCCCATCGGCGCCGGGCCGGATCCAGGCGATGTCGTCGCCCACCGTCCACACCTTCCAGCCCTTGAAG
>CAZAFS010000677.1:0-1644 GCA_964484165.1 uncultured Opitutaceae bacterium
TCATGTGGGGCACGGGCCCGTGTTTCTTTGAGAACTGCACCTGCCGCGCGCTGCGCTCCGACGCCTACTACACGCAGATTCGCAATCCCGCGACCAACCACGGCTACGTCTACCTCCATTGCACGTTTGACGGCCTGCCGGGCATCACGGGCAACTTCCTCTCGCGCATCGGTACGGGCCGCTTCCCGCACAGCGAGGTCGTCCTGCTCGACTGCACGCTGGGCAGCGCCGTCGGGCCGGTTGGATGGCTGCTTTCAGGCGGCCGCGAGGGCAACGAGCACGACCCGGCCCAAATCCACTTCTGGGAGTTCAACAGCCGCGACGCCGCCGGCCAGCCGGTCGATGTGACGCGGCGGCTCGCGGGCTCGCGCCAGCTCCGGCAGCCGGACGACGCCGCGACCATCGCCGATTACGGCAACCCGGCGTTCGTCCTTGGCCACGACTGGAATCCGCGCGCGGCGCCGATCTTCGCGGCCCCACCGGCCCCGCCGGCGTCCCGGTAACCGCCGCGCGCCGGTGCATTTTCTCCGCCCTGCCGTCGCGCTTGCGCCGCGGTCCGGGACCGTTAGTCATTGGCCAGTCCCTTCATGCCCACCACCGTCTTCACCATCGCCAACCAGAAGGGCGGCGTCGGCAAAACCACCACCGCCGTCAACCTCGCCGCCGCGCTCGCCGAGAAAAAGATCCACACGCTGCTGGTCGACCTCGACCCCCAGGCCAACGCCACCAGCGCCATCGGCATCGAGAAACAGGAGGGCCGCAGCCTGTACGGACCGCTCCACGGGGAGGGCTCGGCGATGGAGATGATCACCCCCACGCCCTACGAATTCCTCGCGCTCATCCCCTCCGAAGTCGACCTGGCCGCCATCGAGATGGAGCTCACCCAGCGGGAGAACTACCTGCTCCGCCTCCGCCAGACGCTCCAGCCGGTGCGGGACTCGAACGGCTACCGGGTGATCATCATCGACTGCCCGCCCGCGCTCGGCATGCTTTCGATGAACAGCCTGGCCGCCGCCGACCACCTGCTGGTCGCCCTGCAATGCGAATACATGGCGCTCGAGGGCCTCGGCCAGATCCTCAAGCTCGTCGAACGGCTGAAAACCGCGAACATCAACGGCGGACTCGATATCGGCGGCATCGTCATGACCATGTTCGACGTCCGCACCAATCTTTCGCGGCAGGTCGTCGACGAGGTGAAGCGGCACCTTCCGGACAAAATCTTCGAGACCCTCATTCCGCGCACCGTGCGCCTCAGCGAGGCCCCGAGCTTCGGCAAGCCCATCTTCCAGTACGATCCGACCAGTCCGGGCGCCACTGCCTACCGCCAACTTGCCGTCGAGGTCGTCAAGCGCTTCGGCCTGGGCAGCTAGCACGCGCCCCCAGCGTTCGTTACCCACCCGATTGTCATGCTGAGCGCAGCGAAGCATCCAGTAAGAGGTCGCCCGCCGTTTCGACGGCATCGTGGTGGATCCTTCACTCCGTTCAGGATGACCGCTTGAATTTGACCCGTTGAGGGTGCTGCCGGAGGTTCCTGCCAGACGCCAACCCAATCCCTTCTGCCACCCCTCGCCGTCATCCTTTCTTTTTTTCCGCCATGCCCGCCGCGCTGACCAAATACCGCCACGTCTTTCTGGTCGGCCTGCA
>CAZAFS010000678.1:0-1638 GCA_964484165.1 uncultured Opitutaceae bacterium
CCTCAGAACGGGACGTCGTCGTCGCCCGCCGGCGGAGTGCCGGGCGCCGGCTTGGCGTCGCCGCGCGGCGGGGCCGCCGGGCGTTCGGCCGGGGTTGCGCCGGCCGCTTCGCCGGCCGCCGCCTCCGCCGCGCCGCCGCCACCACCACCACCGCCGCCACCGCCACCGCCGCCGCCACCGCGGGAGAGAAACTGCACGTTGTCGAGCACGACCTTCAGCTTGTTGCGCTTCTGGCCGCTCTGCTTGTCCTCCCACGAATCGAAGCGCAGCCGGCCCTCGATGAACGCCGGGCTGCCCTTTTGCAGGTACTTCGAGACCAGCTCGCCCTGCTTGCCCCACGCCTCGATGTCGATGAACGCCGTCTCGTCGCGCGTGGCGCCGGACTCGTCCTTGTACTGGCGGTTCACGGCCAGGCCGAACTGGCAGATGGCCGTGCCCTTGGGCGTGACCCGCAGCTCGGGATCGCGCGTGAGGTTGCCGATGAGGAAGACTTTGTTGAGGTAGGCCATGGGAGAAGCGTGGCAGGCGGCTACACCGCCTGCACCAGGACGCGGTAGACGTTGGAGTTGAGCCGGAGGCGCTCGTGAAGATGGCGCGGGCCGTCGAGGGGCGAGGTGAAATCGATCTGCACGTAGACGGCGGCGGGCAGCCGCCGGTCGGTCACCCGGACAAAGTCCTTCTTGCCGAGGTTTTCCACCGCGGTGACCTCGCCCTGCACGGCGGCGATCTCCTTCTTCACCTCCTCGATGATCTGGTCGATCGATTCTTCCTTGCCGCGGTTGTCGAGGATGAAGGTCGCGCGGTATTGGCGGGTGGTCGGGGTCATTGTGGTCGGTCTCGGCGATTGAGCTGATTCATGGCCCTGGCCGGTCCCCTGTCAATGAGGAGGCCGAGGCCGTCGGTGTAGGTGGTCAGATGGTCGTCAAAAATGGTTTGTTCTTCGGGAGTAAATTTCCCCAGCACGAAGTCCTTGAGGTCCATTTCGGGCGGATGCTTCGGGCCGATGCCGATGCGGTAGCGGATGAAGCCCCCGCCGAGATGCTCGAGCAGGCTGGCGACGCCGTTGTGCCCGCCGGCACTGCCGCTCTGGGTGATCTTGACCCGCCCGAGCTCGATCGTGAGGTCGTCGTAGATCACGATGATCCCGGCGGGCGGCACGCGGTGGAAACTGGCGAGGGCCCGCACCGCGCGGCCGCTGTCGTTCATGTAGGTCGTGGGCTTGGCCAGCAGGCAGGCCGGGCCCGGGGGGCGGTCCCAGCGGGCGGTCTTGGCCGCAAACCGCAGCGACTTTCGCCAGGCCAGGTCGTGGCGGGCGGCCAGGGCGTCGATCACTGCAAAACCGGCATTGTGGCGCGAATGGACGTATTCGCGCCCCGGATTGCCCAGACCGGCGACAAGCAAAATGGACATGTCTCAAAGAACAGCGCGTCCCCACCGCCAGCGTCAAGCGGCGGCGGGCGGGCGGAAAATGCCTATTTCCTGGCGGGCGGACCCTTTCGGTCGGCCCCGGCGGCCGGGGTTCCCGGTTTGGCGCCCGCGGCGGGCGCGGCACCCTTGGCCCCGGCGGCACCCGGAGCCCCCGGCTTCGCCCCGGCGGCGCCCGGCTTCGCGCCGGCGGCGGCTGCAGCCCCGGGCTTC
>CAZAFS010000679.1:0-1635 GCA_964484165.1 uncultured Opitutaceae bacterium
ACCACGCGCGCCGTGGGCTGGGCGCCCTTCTGGGCGAGCAGCGGCCGGATCAACAGGAATACTTCCTTGGTGGCGCGGGCCGACAGCAGGAGCTCGGGCACGAAATAGTCCCCGGCCTCGTAGCGGCGGCCCACTTCATCCATGGCGGGACCGATGGCGAGGTTGACCAAGTCGACCGGATCGACCCCGCCCTCGAGGGCCTGGCGGGCGGCGGTGGTGGCGGCCGGGGCGCTGCCGGTCAGGATGGCGTCACGAAGCGGGGCGAAGTCGTGCATGGGGCGGGAGGGTTGGTCGTTGAGCGGGAGGGGGCGCCGCGGGGTGGCCCGATCCTCCTGCGGCCGGGCGGAGCGGAATTCGCAGTGAAGCCGACAAACCGGGTCTGGCCAAGCTCTAAGCAACCACCCGGCCGCCGGAAAGCCTGATGCCTGGTGCCTGTCGTCAAACCTTGGTCGTTCTCCACTTGTCATCCTGAGCGCAGCGACCTGTCCTCCGAAGCCTTGGCGAAGGAGGAAGGATCCAGTGAGATTTTGCAGCGAGCCTCGACGGGGCCCTGTTGGATTCTTCACTCCGTTCAGAATGACAATTCGAGAATAAAGGCGTCCTTAGGTCGCGTCCGGATGCCGCCGCCGGTAGGCGCGGATCACGCACAAAACCACCGCCGTGCCCGGCGCCCAGAGCAGGAAATAAAATCCGCCGATGCGCGCTCCCGTCGCGGCGAGCTGCGCGGCGGTGCGCCCGGTGTGGAACAGGCCGCCGGCCAGCGGAAACACCACCGCACCCAACCCGGCTCCCGCCCCTCCAATCACGGCCGTCCAAAACAGAAAATAGAGCGACCAGTGGACCTCGCGCAGGTTCATCGCCGCACCTGATATTTCAGCAGCAGCGTGGCCGGGCCCAGCTTTTCGACCGCCAGCAGGGCGAGCCGCACGTCGGCGCGGCGCGCGAGCAGCGGCGTGCCGCCGCCGAAAAGCGCCGGCTCGATGGTCAGCCAGACCTCATCGCCCAGGCCCGCCTCGAGGAACAGGCTGTGCACGTGCGAGCCGCCGAGCAGGGCGCAGTGCTGGAAGCCGCGGGCCCGCAGCCCGGCGACCAGCTCCGCCGGCGGCGCGTTCGTAAACTCCAGAACGCCCGGGCGGGCGTCGGCGGCATAGCGCGCGGGCGACCGGGTCAACACGACGCGCAGCAGGCGCCCGGGCAGGCTGGTGCGGATGAAATCGCGCGACACCCGGTAGGTCTCGCCGCCGATGACGCCGACCTCGAAGCCGGCCACGGCCGCCCGGAAATAGGCCTTGTCCTCCGGGGAGGTGAAGGCCGTGCCCGGTTCGCCGTGCCGGGTGATGAACCCGTCGAGCGATTGGGCGGCGATGAGAACGATGCGCATCCCGGCAGGGTAGGTGAACCGCGCGCGCTGGCAAGCGCCGGGCCGCCCGCGGCGGGGTCGATCACGGTGCTTGCCAGCGCCTTGTGGCCCAGCCTAGCGTGAACATCTTCATCGCATGAAACGCGCCCTTATCACCGGCATCACGGGACAGGACGGCTCCTATCTGGCCGAGCTGCTGCTGGCCAAAGACTACGAGGTCCACGGCGTCATCCGCCGCGCCTCCACCTTCAACACCAGCCGCATCGACCACCTCT
>CAZAFS010000680.1:0-1622 GCA_964484165.1 uncultured Opitutaceae bacterium
GTCATCACCCGGTCGTTGCCGCGGCGCGAGCCGTAGCTGTTGAAGTCCTCGAACGCCACGCCGCGCCCCAGCAGGTACTGGCCGGCGGGCGAGGTGTTCTTGATCGAGCCGGCGGGTGAAATGTGATCGGTCGTGACCGAGTCGCCGAAAATGGCCAGCGGGCGGGCGCCGGCGATCGCCGCGATGGTGCCCGGCGCCAGGCCGAAGTCGGCGAAGAACGGCGGTTCCTGGATGTAGGTCGAGGCGGCGTCCCAAGCGTAGACGCTGCCGGTGGCGGACGGGATGTCGTTCCACTTCGGATTCTGGGCGGCAAAATCGCGATAAAGCTGGCGGAACACGGCGGGCTTGAGCGCGGCCTGCATGGCCTCGCGGATCTCGGCGAGCGCGGGCCAGAGCTCGCGCAGGTACACGGGCCGTCCCGCCCGGTCCGTGCCGAGCGGCTCGCTCGACAGGTCGATGTCGACCCGCCCGGCCAGCGCAAAGGCCACGACGAGCGGCGGCGACATGAGGAAGTTGGCCTTGATGCTCTGGTGGACCCGGGCCTCGAAGTTGCGGTTGCCGGAAAGCACGGACGCGGCGATGATGTCGTTCTTGACCACGGCCTCCTCGATGGCCGGGTGCAGCGGCCCGGAATTGCCGATGCAGGTGGTGCAGCCGTAGCCCACCAGATTGAACCCGAGCTGGTCGAGGTAGCGCTGAAGCCCCGTCCGGGTGAGGTAGTCGGTGACCACGCGGCTGCCCGGCGCCAGCGAGGTCTTGACCAGCGGATTCACGGTGAGCCCGCGCTCGACGGCCTTCTTGGCCAGCAGGCCGGCGGCCAGCATGACGCTCGGGTTGGAGGTGTTCGTGCAGCTGGTGATGGCGGCGATGAGCACGCTGCCATGGCGCAGTTCGCCCGCGAGGCGGGGCGCCGGCGCGGCCACGGCGTCGGGCGTGCCGCGATTGTTGGCCATTTCGCGCTCGGTCAGCGGATTCGTCTCCCGCGCCGCCGCGGTTTCCAGGGACATCGTCTCCTGGCTGCCCCCGCCGCCGTGGAAGGTGCCGTTGGCGGACACGCGGACCGATTTGGCCAGCTCGCCGGGTTTCTGGCCGAAACCATTCTCCGCGGCCGGCCGGGCCAGCGTGGCGGTGAACTCCCGCTTGAGATCGGGCAACTCGATGCGGTCTTGCGGCCGCTTCGGCCCCGCCACGCTCGGCACCACCGTGCCGAGGTCGAGCTCGAGCGTCTGCGAATAGTCGATGTCCCCCGCCTGCGGGATGCCCCACAGGCCCTGCGCCCGGTAGTAATCCTCGTACAACCGCACGTGCGCCTCCGGGCGGCCGGTGGCCTGCAGGTACCGCACGCATTCCGCATCCATCGGGAAGAAACCCATGGTCGCGCCGTATTCGGGCGCCATGTTGCCGATCGTCGCCCGGTCCACCACCGGCAGCGAGGCCGCGCCCGGGCCGAAAAACTCGACGAACTTGCCCACCACCTTGGCCCGGCGCAGCAGCTGCGTCACCGTCAGCACCAGGTCGGTGGCGGTGACGCCCTCCCGCAACGCGCCGGTGAGGTGCACGCCGACGACGTCGGGGGTGAGGAAGTAGACCGGCTGGCCGAGCATGCCGGCCTCGGCCTCGAT
>CAZAFS010000681.1:0-1615 GCA_964484165.1 uncultured Opitutaceae bacterium
ATTCTGGAGCCGCTGCTGCCGCGCCTGCTGGCCGGAGAATGGCCGGTGTAGCGGACGGGACGCGGGCACGCCGGCCGGCCGCGGCCTGCATTCAGGGCTCCAGCGTGAATCCGGTCATCTGGCCGCTCGCCGCATCGGGCGCAATGACCAGTTCGAAACGGCCGGGCTCGACCACCCATTTCCCGTCCGCGCTCCAGCAGCCGAGCGCCGATGGGGTGAGGGGAAAGGAGACCTCCCGGCTTTCGCCGGCTTTGAGTGTCACGCGCTGGAAGCCCTTGAGTTCGCGCAGCGGCCGGACGCCGACGGAGCATGCCACGTCGTGCAGGTAAAGTTGCGCGACCTCGGTGCCGGCGCGCTCGCCGACATTGGTCACGGTGGCGGTCGCAGTGATGGTGCCGGCCCGGAGGCGGTCGGCGGACAGGCGCGTCGGGCCATATTCGAACCGGGTGTAGGTCAGGCCGTAGCCGAACGGCAGCAGTGGTTCGCGCGGACCGTCCTTGTAGTCGACGAACGGTCGGCTGGTGGGCAGGTGATTGTAGTACACCGGCAGCTGGCCCACGCTGCGCGGGAACGTGGTCGTGAGGCGGCCGGAGGGATCGATCGCGCCGATGAGCACGTCGGCGATTCCGAAACCGCCCTGCCCGCCGGGATGCCAGGCTATGAGCACGGCTGCGGATTTTTCGAGCACGGCCGGAACCGCCAGCGGCCGGCCCGAAAAAAGGACGGTCACCACCGGTTTTCCCGTGGCGACAATTTCGTCGAAAAGCTGCTGTTGCACCCCGGGCAGACCGAGTTCGGAGCGACTTTTGTTTTCACCCGAAAACGCGGCTGGCTCGCCCACCGCCAGGATGACCAGATCGGCCTGCCGCGCCACGGCCACTGCTCCGGCCAGACCGGCGTCGTCGTCGCCGGTCAGATCACACCCTTTCGCCGTGAGCAGCTTCGCTCCGGCCAACGCCGCCGCCAGCCCGTTTTCGAGCGTCGCAACATCCTCATCGCGGCCCAAGCCGGCCCAACAGCCGAGGAGGTCGTGCTGATCGGCGGCCAGGGGACCGATCAACGCGACGGTACCGCCGGCGCGCAGCGGCAGGGTGCCGTGGTCGTTCTTGAGCAGCACGCAGCAGCGCGCCGCGGCTTCGCGGGCGAGCGCCGTGGCCGCGGCTTCGTCAAGTTTCACCGGTGCGGTGTAGGGCCGGTCCAGCAGGCCCTTCTCGATCTTGACGCGCAGGATCCGGCGCACCGCCTGATCGACCGCCGCGGCGGTGACGTTCCCGGCGTCGAGCAGGCCCGGCAGGCTCGTGCGATAGCAGTCGCTGACCATTTCCATGTCGACCCCGGCGTTCAAGGCGAGGGAGGCGGCCTGGGCTTTGTCGGCGGCGAAGCCGTGGTGGATCAGTTGCTCAACCGCCGCCCAGTCGCTCACCACGAAGCCGCGAAAGCCCCACTCGTCGCGCAGCACCGCGGTGAGCGTGAAGTGGTTGCCGGATGCCGGCACGCCGTCGAGGCAGTTGAAGGCGCTCATCAGCGTTGCGGCGCCGGCGCCGATTCCGGCCTGATACGGCGGCAGGTAGATGTTGCGCAGGGTGGGCAGGCCGATCTCGGTGGTGTTGTAGTC
>CAZAFS010000682.1:0-1611 GCA_964484165.1 uncultured Opitutaceae bacterium
TAGAGCAGCGGCGCCGGTTTGGCGCTGAGCGAAACGCACTGGCTGTCGCGCGCCACTCCGACGACCTCGTAGGTGCTATTGTCCACGACGAGCTTGCGGCCCAGCGGCGAGACCCCGGGCCAGTAGCGGCGCGCGAACTCTTGGTTGACGATGACCTCTGGCGGCTTGGTCTCGTTGTTGAGGTCAACGAAATCCGCGCCGTCCACGAGCGGAATGCCCAGAGTCTGGAAGTAGCCGGGCGCCACGCTGCCGAAGAGTGCGGCATCAGGCCGACCCGATGCGGGTGCCTGACCCAGGATGGCGAAGGATTTCTTGGGCAGGCCGCGCACCTCGAGCGGCACGAACGTGGCGACGGTCGCCGCGGCGACGCCGGGCGTGGATTGCAGACGGGGCAAGAGCTCGCGCACGAAGGCGCGGGCGGCTTTCTGGTCGTAGCCTTTGGCGGCGAGATCGAAACTGCCCAGCAACACGCCGCGGGTGTCGAAGCCCGGATCGACGGTGTGGGCGTTGCGAAAACTTTTGAGGAAAAGCCCGGCGAGCACGAGGACGATCAGAGCGATCGCCACCTCGGCGGCGACGAGGAGATCGCGCAGCCGGTGGCGCGGCGCCGCTCCGGCTCCGCGGCCGCCGACTTTCAACGCCGGATTCACGTCGGCCCGGGTCAATTGCAGCGCCGGCGCCAGGCCAAAGAGCAGACCGCAGGCGATGCCGAGGAGCACGGAGAAGGCGCAGCCGACGGCGTTGAGGTGGGAGACTATCTTGATCGGCAGATTGCCGGGCATCGGTATGTGGTGCAGGGCATCGATGCCCCACAGCGAAATCAGAACGCCGCCGAGGGCGCCCAACAGCGCCAGCAACAAGCTTTCGGTGAGCAGCTGGCGGATGATGCGGAGGCGTCCGGCGCCGAGCGCGAGCCGGATGCCGATTTCTTTTTGGCGCACGGTGGCGCGGGCGAGCAGCAGGTTGGCCGTGTTGGCGCACACCACCAGCAGGACGAGGAAGACGAGGATCTGCTGGGTGGCGAGCGCGCCGAGCATGTAGGGCTGGGCGCCGATCGGCGAACGCCACAACGGCAGCAGGTCGGGTGTGAGGTCGGCATTGGTTTTGGGATAAGCGGCGGCCAGCCGCCGGAAGATCGCCTCCAGCTCGGTGCGGGCCTGCGGCACGGTGACGCCGGGCTTCAGGTCGGCGAGCAGCATCAGCTGCCGATTGTCGCGGGCGGTAAGCTCATTGCTGGTCGGGATGAGTCGCCCGGCCATCGTCAGCGGCACCCAGACATCGAAGCCGAGCGCGACGATGCTGCCTTTGAATTCTTCGGGCGCGACGCCGACGATCGTGAACACGACGTCGTTTAATCGGAGCGTTTGCCCGAGGACGGTCGGGCTGCCGCCGAACCGCGTCTGCCAATACGAGTAGGCGATCACCGCGACCGGGCTCGAACCGGGGTGGGTCGATTCGTTGGCCGCAAAGAATCGGCCGAGTGCCGGCCGCACGCCGAGCAGCGGGAAGAAATTATCCGAGGCCAGTTCGGCCCAGATGCGCTCGTCGCGACCATCCGCGCCGCCGAGGTTGAGCGCGCGGAGGCTGGAGGCCGCGATCTCGCGGAAGGAG
>CAZAFS010000683.1:0-1609 GCA_964484165.1 uncultured Opitutaceae bacterium
CGGCGTTGGCGCCGGCCTCGGCGTCGCGGGCGAGCTGGTCGATGTGCATGTTGCACGGCGTGACCATGCTCCAGGTGGAGGCGATCCCGACGACAGGCTTCCTGAAATCGCCGTCGCCGAAGCCGACGGCGCGGAGCATCGAGCGGTTCGGTGCGCGGTCGGGACCGTCGAGCACGATGGACGAGAATTTGCGGGTGGCGTCGGAACCCGGCTTGGGGGAGGCACTCATGGGAAGAGAAGAGGGTGAAGGGTTGGCGGCGGAGAGTCGAGAAACGAGAGCGACGATGGCCGGAGGGTAGAAGGGAAGGGCCGGGTAGGGGTGGCGGGCAAGCGCGGAAGCGGCAATGACACACACGAACGGCCCTCGGGGAGACCGGGGGCTGTTTTCGTGGTTGCGTGCCCCATACGGCGCCGCATTCACTCGGCACAATTTTCCCGATGGCGTTCAACCTCAAAAAAGTGCTGAAGGCGTTGCTGTTTTCGTCCAGCCAGCCGCTCTCGATCAAGGATGTGCAGGCGGCGTTCGAGCGCTTCCAAGAAACCGCAGCCGCGCATGCCGCCGCGGCGGCCGGCGAAGATGCCGCGGCCGAAGCCAACGCGGTGAAGCCCACCGATGGCGCGGCTCCTGCCGACCCGACCGCCGCCGCTCCGGTGGCTCCGGCCGAGATTGCCACGGAGGCGGCGGAAGTGATTGTCGAACCGCCGGACGACCCGGAGCTATACGCCGAGGTGCCGTCGTTGATCACGGCCACGCAGATTCGCGAAGTGATGGACGAGATCGCCGCCGAGTTGCGCGCCACCGACGAGGGCTTGCTCCTGATCGAGGGCAGCAACGGTTACCGGCTCGTTACGCAACCGCGCTTCGCGCGCTGGGTGCGCATCCTGCGTTCCGAGCCACCGCCGGTGAAGCTTAGCCAGTCTTCGGTCGAGACACTCGCGATCATCGCCTACCGCCAGCCGGTCACCCGCGGCGAGATTGAGACGATCCGGGGCGTGTCGGCCGAGGCCGGCCTTAACAAGCTGCTCGAGCGCGAACTGATCTTCGTGGTGGGCCGCGCCGATCTCCCGGGCCGCCCGATCCAGTACGGTACGACGGACAAGTTTCTCGAATTCGTCGGCGTGAAGTCGCTCGACGAGCTGCCGGCGTCCGACGTGCTCTCCTCGCGCCAGATCGACGAATGGCTGAAGACGGCGATGACGCCGTCGTCGCTGAGCGATACCGACATGGGCCTCGCCAACGAGCAGCTGCCACTCGGCAATGGCAACGGCAAAGGCAATGGCAGCAGTGCCGCGGCGCCAGCCGCTGCCGCCGACGAGCCAGCTGCGCCAGCGACCGAGGCGGCGCCCGCTCCTGAATCTTCGGCAACGGCAAATCCTGCGCCTGCCACCGAACCCGCCCCGGCTGCGCCGCCGGCCGGCGAAGCACCCGCGAGCGAACCGGCCAACCCTGCCTGATATGGACCTCGAAAAAATCCGCGGCCAAATCGACTCCCTCGACCGCCAGATCGTCGAGATCGTGAATCAGCGGCTCACGCTGGCCGCCGAGATCGGCAAGCTCAAGCGCAGCCAGGGCGGCCAGATTTACGTCGCCGAGCGCGAAGACGCCGTG
>CAZAFS010000684.1:0-1608 GCA_964484165.1 uncultured Opitutaceae bacterium
TTGCCGGCGCCCTCCATGGCGGAGAGCAGCGTGGCCTCGGTGTAGCGCGGGGGCGGCTTGGTGGTCTCGGCGTGCAGCTCGGCGGCGAGCGTCCGCGCCTGGGGCGGCTCACCGTCGGCCGGGTCGAGCGCCGGCAGCGCCTTGGCGTCGGGCGCGTCGTCCACCGTGCTCTTGCCGTAGACCGCGAGCCAGCCCGGGACGGTGAGCACCTTGCCCTCGGTCTTGAAGTGGTGGCCGGCCACCGTGCTGAGCCGCGTGGTGATATCGAACTCCGCCGGCGGATAAAACACCGCGACGAAGCGGCGCGCGATCATGTCGAAGATCTTCGCCTCCATCTCGTCGAGGTGCTTCGCCTCGTGCGTGGTGGGGATGATGGCGAAATGGTCGGACACCTGGGCGTTGTTGAAGATGCGCGGATTGAGCCGCACCCAGCCCGCGTCCAGCACCTGCTGGGCGTGCGGCGCGAGCGCGCCGTGCAGGTTGGCGAGGGTCTCGCGCACGGTGGGCAGGTAGTCCTCCGGCAAAGCCCGCGCGTCGGTGCGCGGGTAGGTGATCATCTTGTGCCGCTCGTAGAGCGCCTGCGCGATCTGCAGCGTGCGCCGGGCGGGCAGGCCGAACCGGTTGTTGGCCTCGCGCTGCAGCGTGGTGAGATCGTACAGGCGCGGCGCCGCCTGCGAACTGCTCTTCTTCTCCTCGGTCACCGCGGCGCGCGGCTGGTTCTGGCAGGCGGCCACGACCGCCGCCGCCTGCGCCTGCGCCCAGACCCGGTCGATCCGGTCCTGGTCATCGCCCTCCGCCCTCTTGAAGTTGGGCCGCTGGTACACGCCCTCGTACGCGCCCTGGGTGATTTCGAACTGCGCGGTGACCCGCCAGTACGGGCGGGGCACGAAATTGCGGATCTCCAGCTCGCGGGCGAAGATGATGGCGAGGGTGGGGGTCTGCACCCGGCCGACGGCGGCGACGTGGCCCGCGCGCGAGCCGTACAGGCGCTTGGTCAGCGCGCGCGTGCCGTTGATGCCGATCAGCCAGTCGCTCTCGCTGCGGCAGCGGGCGGCGTCGGCGAGGGGGATCATCTGGGCGCCGTCGCGCAGATTCTTGAACGCCGCGCGGATGCCCTCCGTCGTCATCGTCTGCATCCAGGCGCGTTTCACCGGCAGCGCGCATTTGGTCAGCTGGTAGAGATAGGTGAAGATGAGTTCGCCCTCGCGCCCGGCGTCGCAGGCGTTGACGACCTCGGCGACGTCCTTGCGGGCGAGCAGCTTCTTGAGCTGGTTGAACCGGGGCCGGGAATCCTCAATGGGTTTGAGGCCGAATTTCTTCGGGATGATCGGCAGCGTCTCCAGCCGCCAGAAGCCGTAGCGCTTCTTGTCGATGTCCTCGGGCATCTCGAGTTCGACCAGGTGACCCACGGCCGACGAAATGATGCATTCGTCGTTCTCGTAATGCTCGCCCTGCTTGGGCACCTTGCCGAGCGCGCGGGCGAGATCGGCGGCCACGCTGGGTTTCTCGGCGATGATGAGACGCTTCATTGGGGCGGAACGCGTTACCCACCCGGGCGCCGATTTCAAGCATTACTTTTTCGGTAGAGCCGCGCGCCCGCGCGCGGGC
>CAZAFS010000685.1:0-1603 GCA_964484165.1 uncultured Opitutaceae bacterium
GGCGAAGGTCGAAAGCGGATTCTCCGCCGCGGCGAGAAAACCGTTCTCCGCAATGTAGTCATAGGTTTCGGTGGCGAAATCGGCCCGCAGCGCCGGCAGATTCGGGCGCCGTTTCGCTTCCAGTTCCCGCGCCTGCTGCTCGAAGTCTTTCGCCTCATTGACATAGCCCTGTCGCCCGCCCGCCGTCAGCGGCACCGATTCAGGCGCCATCCCGCCGCCCGCATCGAGGCTGATCGAGCCGGTACCAGCCGTGCCAAGGGTGACCGCTGCGGGGGCGTTGTAGGCATAATCCGGCGCCACCTTGGCGCGGGTGCCCGCCAGGGTGGAATCTGCGCGAGAATGGTCGCGGTCGGCCGCCACGGTGAAGGGCTCAAGGTGAATGACCTGTTCACCACCCGCGCCCGCCGACGGCGACGGCGGCCCGGCCGCCAGCGGGGCGGCCGCGGCGGGCAGGCTGCCGGCATCCGTGGCGCCGCCGATGGTGACCGCATGGGCTGCGACCACCGCGGACGGTGGCGGATTGGGCACCACCCTGCCGAGGTGTTCCATCGTGTCCGGCGCGAGACCGGCCGGCTCCGGCTGAGGCTGGCCGGGCGCTTCCCTGGCAAACTGAATCTCGACCGGGCTGCCCGGCGGCGCCGGGGCGGCCGCTGCGGACGGCGCGGCGGCCTCGGCCTTGGCGGCAGCCTCCGGCCCGGCGAGGGCGACGGTTTTTTGCCGTGCCGCCTGTTCGCCCAGGGGCAGCTCGCGCAGCGCGAACACCAACGCCAAACATGCCGCCGCCAGCGCGGCCACGGCGAAATAGGGCAGCCGGAAGATCCGGGCCGGGCGCACGGTGTGGTAGGATGCGTGGTGCACCGGCCGCTTGGGTTCCGGCAGCGGCTCGGCTTCCAGCGCGGCGGTCACCCGGCCGGCGGTGGCGCGGATCTCCTCCACCGCGGCCTGCAGCGTGGGATCGGCGGCCACCGCCGCCGCCATCCGCGCGGCCTCTTCGCCTTCGAGTTCGCCCAAGGCGTGGGCGGTCAGACGCGGATCATCCGGATCCAGTCTGGTTTGGTCGGAATTGCTCATGAAGGTGGTCTCCTGGTGCTGCGGGTATCCCGTCATTCGGCGCCGCTCGTCTCCGCCAGCCATTCCCGGCGCAGCGACTTGATGGCGGTGTGGATGAGAAAGCCCACGTTGCCCACGGAGAGCGACGTGATGCGGCTGATTTCCTTGTAGCTGAATCCGTTTTGGAACTTGAGCCGAATGACCTCCTGCTGGTGGGGCGGCAGCTGGTCGATCAGGCGCAGGATGGCCGCGTTGGTTTCCGCAGCCTCCAGCGCGGCGCCGGGTCTCGGTTCGGCCGTCACCACCCGCTCCTCCGCGCCCTCCTCAAACTGTCTCATGCGACCCTCCTTGCGGTTGAGGTCGAACGCGCGGTTGCGGCAGACGGTGAAGAGCCATTCGGCCAGGTGCCCTGCCACTTCCGCGGGCGGCTGGGCCACGAGGCGCACGAAAGTGTCCTGCACCACGTCGCGTGCGCGGTCGGGGTCGCCGACCAGGCGCGTGGCGTAACGCAGGAGCGGAGCCTGGAACTGCTCGACGGCGGAGCGCACAAAGG
>CAZAFS010000686.1:0-1601 GCA_964484165.1 uncultured Opitutaceae bacterium
ACGGACCCCGGCAGCAGGCGGCGCCAGACCGGCGGGGTGGCGGGACGCGGAATCGAGGGCGATGGAGCGGACGTAGCCAAGTTGAACAGCAGGGTTACAGCGCCGGGTTCGGCGGGAATGTATGGAACCAGGCGCCCCGGAGGCAACCCACCGATGGCGGGTCTCGCCTGCGCGTCCTCGCCCAGTGCGGCTGACCCTCAACCCTCCCATGCCCCAGTCCCCAATCTTTGGTGTAGACCCTCGACCCGGTCGAGGCTGGTGCGGGCAGAGGGAATTGAACCCTCCTCTCAAGCTTGGGAAGCTCGCATATTACCGATATACGATGCCCGCAAGGAACCGTCGTCGGATAAAAGCCATTCCCGCCCGCGCCGCAACTCTGAATAATTCCGCTGGCCCGCGTGCAGTGACACCGCGGGTGGCCTGCTACCGGCCCGCCGCCTCGCCCGGGAACAGCCACGGGGGCGCGGGCTTCATTTCGGCCGGTGGACCATCCAGCGCCCGGGCGAGGTCCGCGTCGCTGAGCCGGTACACCAGGATCGAGAAGTTGATGTTGTCGTCAGGTTCGCGCTGCCGCAGAAACGCCGTCAAGCGGGCAAAGCGCAGGTGTTCATACACGGTCATCAGGTGCGTCCAATCGTCGGGAGATCGGGCGTGCAGCGCCGCGGCCCGCGTCGTCTCGTCGCCGGTCAGGAGCGGGGCGACCGCCTGCCTCAGCCCCTGGTAACCGCTTTCGTACCTCTGATTCCAGGGCCCGACCCCGCCTTCGAAACTGCTGCGAAACGGCTGCAGGAGCGTCGCGCTGATGAGGTACGTCCCGCCCGCCAGCCGCAGCGCGGAGGTCTTCTCCACCAGCACCGCGCACGTTCCCCGATCCGTCGCCGCCGTTCCGACCAGGTCGTAGTCCGGGTGCTGGCGCCGGATTTCCGCCAACGCCAACGCGACATCGCCGCCCGGCAAATCCTCCAGCCGAAACAGCGGCGGAACCCGCTGACCCAAGCCCGGCTTCGAGCAGAGAGCCTGCGCCTGGATTCCATACCAATCGGGACTGCCGGTGCCAAAATAGGCGAAATAGACCGGCGAGGCGACCTGATGCCGGTCGAGATACCGTTTCACTCCGGGCAGGTCCTGCCCCCAATCGAGCGAGCTGTCGACCAAGTGCCGGTAGCCATGGGCGGGGCCGCCGGCGAGCGCATTGAAATAACTCAAATAGTTGGGGAAGCGGCCCAGAACATCCGCCGCGAGCGCCACGATGGAAACGATCAGCGCCCCGGCCAGGATCCGTCCGCCCCGCCGGCGCGGTACGGCGCCCGTTTCGAACCCGACCGCGGCCGCGCCGCACAACACAAACAGCGGGGGATATGTCGGCAGAATGTGCCGGTGGCCGATGTCCATGTGGCTGGCGATCGCCGCCGCCCAGTAGAAGGCCGCCAGCGTCCACAACGGCAGGCTCTCGTAAGCCGCCTGCCACCGAGCCGGCGCGACGGACGCGCCCGGCGGGGCCTCCATTCGCCGCCCGCGCAGGGTCGTGCCCACCAGCGCGAGCAGGATCACGGCAAACACCGCCAGCGGCGTCGTGACGAGGAAGGCATAGGGGAAAAACG
>CAZAFS010000687.1:0-1595 GCA_964484165.1 uncultured Opitutaceae bacterium
CGCCGCACGCAGGACACCCTCGCCACCATGCAGCGACTCAAGCGGTATCGCGGGCACTTCTACAACTGGTATGAGACCCGCACGCTCCAACCCCTCCTCCCGCTCTATGTGTCGAGTGTGGACAGCGGCAACCTGGCGGGACATTTGCTGACGCTCGGCTCCGGACTGAGGGAACTGGCCGAGGAGAAGATCTTCACGCCCCAGACATTTGCCGGTCTGCGCGACACGGTAAGCATTCTCAGCGAATTGGCCCCAGACAAGGCCGCGCTGGCAACGCTCGATGCGGAATTAGAGGCGGCACCCGCCAATCTGCGCGCGGGATATGCCTTGTTGGGACGGGCGACGGACCAGGCGGCGAAGATCGCGGCTTCACTGGCGAACGAAGAGGAAGCACTCCAAGGGTGGGCCCTGACGCTGAAGCGGGATTGCGAGGAGCAGTTGGAGGACCTGCTTTCCCTCGCGCCGTGGCTGGCCTTGCCCCCCCCAAGCCGGGACTGCCGGCGGGAGGAGGTTCCAACCTCCAAATCCGGAGGTGAAAACCCGAAAACGGAAATCGATCAAAGTCTCCTCCCGCCGGCGGCGTCCGGGCTGGCGGAGCAGCTCGCCCGACTCGACCAAACGCCCACCCTGCGGGAGGTCGCGCAGCTGGAGCAATCCCTCGGTCCGTTGATCGAGGCGGCAGGACAGGACCTCGCCGCAGAACCGGCCCAATCCCGGCACGAAAAGCAGGAATACCTCGGCGAACTCGCGCGCTGCGTGCGGGCCGCCAGCGACCACGCCTGTCAGCGCCTGCTCGCCCTGGAAACCCTGGCCCGGCAGGGCGACGAACTGGCCGCGATGGATTTCACCTTTCTGTTCGATGCCACGCGGGATCTGTTCGCCACCGGGTTCAACGTCACCGACCGCCGGCGTGACACCAGCTTCTATGACCTGCTGGCCTCGGAGGCGCGCTTGTGCAGCTACGTCGCCATCGCCCTGGGGCAGGTGCCGCAGGACCACTGGTTCTCGATGGGCCGCCTGCTCGTGGCGTCGCGGGGCGCGCCGATCCTCATTTCGTGGAGCGGCTCGATGTTCGAATATCTGATGCCGCTGCTGGTCATGCCCAACTATGAAAACACCCTGCTCGACCACACCTGCCGGGAGGCGGTGCAACAACAGATCGAGTATGGGCGGTCGCGCGGCGTGCCGTGGGGCTGCTCCGAATCGGGCTACAACCGGACCGACATTCACCTGAACTACCAATACCGCGCCTTCGGCGTGCCGGGTCTGGGGTTGAAGCGAGGACTGGCCGAGGACCTGGTGATCGCGCCTTACGCCACCGCGCTGGCGCTGATGATCGCGCCCCAGGCCGCGTGCGACAACCTGCAGCGCCTGGCGGTCGAGAAGCGCGAAGGGCCCTTCGGTTTCTACGAAGCGGTGGATTACACCCCGGCGCGCCTGCCCCCGGACGAAACGAGCGCCACCATCCGCTCCTTCATGGCGCACCATCAAGGGATGAGCCTGCTGGCACTGGCCAATCTTTTGCGGGACTACCCCATGCAACGGCGCTTCATGGCCTGTCCGTTGCTCAAGGCGGCGGACCTGCTGTTGCAGGA
>CAZAFS010000688.1:0-1593 GCA_964484165.1 uncultured Opitutaceae bacterium
TTGAGATCGTCGAGGTAGGCCTTGACGAGGTAGGCCACGCCGTTGCCGGTGGCCTCGCGGCGGCCCTCGGAGCCGCCGAGCGAGAGGGGCTTGCCGGTGACGATGGCCGGCTCGACGTGGCCGACGTGGTTGGAGTACGTGTCCATCATCCACGCCATGATCTGGTCGTTGGTGCCCATGTCGGGCGCGGCGATGTCGACGTGCGGCGAGAGGAACGGGATCATCTCCTGCATGTACCGGCGGGAGAGGCGTTCCAGTTCGCCCGCCGACAGGTTGAACGGATCGACGACGACGCCGCCCTTGGCCCCGCCGAAGGGCAGGCCGACCAGCGAACATTTCCAGCTCATCCACATGGCCAGCGCGGCCACCTCGCCCAGGGTCACGTTCTGGTGGAAGCGCAGTCCGCCCTTGGAGGGGCCGGTGGACAGGCTGTGCTGGACGCGGTAGCCCTCGAAGACGACGGTGGTGCCGTTGTCGCGCCTGATCGGCAGCGCCACGGCCATGCAGCGGCGCGGATATTTGGTGCGGTCCCGGAGATCTTCCGGCAGGTTGATGGCGTCGGCCGCCTGGTCGAACTGGCGGCACGCCATGCGGAAGACGTCGGAGTCGTAGAGTTTGGAAACGATGGCCTTGGACATGGGGGTGGGAGCATTAGCGAGCCGCTGCAGACCGCCTGTCATCGCGAGGCACGCAAAACGTGCCGTGGCGATCCGGTCCCGACCCGGTCGGGGTTCAGCTGGATTGCTTCGTCGTCCCGCGGGCGGGGCTCCTCGCAATGACGGTCTTCAGACATGGCGTCGTCCAGATTGATGTTTTTGTTGTCGGCAGGTTGGGGGAACCGGGCCGGGCTGGCAAATGGCTTCGGTGCGCCCCTGGGGGCCGCCCGGGCGAAGCGCCCTTGCCCTTGCCGTGGCCCGGAGCAAGATTCCGCCCGGATGCGGCGCTTCAATTCATGGTGGGCCGGCTGGATCGGGGCCGCGGTTCTCGTCGCGGCGGCCTGGGTCGGCGGCCAGGCGGTCTGGCTGGCGGCGCATGACCCCGTCGACTTCGCCGCGCATCGGCGGGAAATGCTGGAGAAATTGACCGCCGAGCAGGACGGGGCGCAGACGGCGCTCGCCGCGGTGCAATCGCGCGTGGCCCATCTCCAAGCCGAGCTCGCCACCCAGGAGGAGCGCCGCCGCACGACCGCCCGGGCGATCGCCTCCCTGCGGGCGGGCGACCATTGGTGGAGCACCGTTTGGGGAAAGCTGTTCGGTGATTCCGCTCAGGTGCGCACCCGCGAGGAGCGGCTGGCCCGGCTGGAGGCCGCCGCAGCCGAGGCCACGGCCCGCATTGCGGAACTGCGCCCGGCCGTCACCCGGGCGACCTGGGAGCGGGATGGCGTGGAAATCGACTTGGAGCGGGTGAACCGCCGCCTGGAGACGGTGGTACTCGATCACTCGAAAGCGCGGCATTACCTGGGTTTGGCGTGGCGGAGCTCGCGCTGGTACATGGTGCTCGCGTTCGCCGCGTGGATTCTGATCCCGCGCCTCGGGAAGCTGGTCGGGCGGCGGGTTGGATCTATTCAGAAGCCATGAAGCCAGGAGCCGGAGG
>CAZAFS010000689.1:0-1585 GCA_964484165.1 uncultured Opitutaceae bacterium
CGCGAGGCCGCGGCCCCAGAATTCGCGTCCGATCCAGTAGCCGACGAGGCGGTCGGCACCATCGGTCCACGCGCCGATGTGGCCGGCGACAGTGGCGCCGTAGAGAATGGCGCGGGTGGCGCAGGCGGGGTCGGCCATGATTTTCGTCCAGTGGGCCATGAACGCGTCGTGATCGCGGGAGGGAAACCCGGCCATGTGCGCGGCCGTTGGGTCGAGTTGGTGCTCGAAAAGGATCGGCAGGTCACTGACGCGGACCTCGCGGAGAGAAACCTCGGGTGTGGCGGCAGGGGGCGGGTTCACACTGCGGGAAGAGGGGATGGTTGAGGGCTGGCCGCGGATCTCGCCAGCGAATGGGTCAGATCGAGGTGGACCGCACGACAGCCGCAGGTCCGGGCGGCGTCAACGCCCTTCGGCGTGTGACCGACGCAGGCCATTTCGACGAGGCTGGCGGAAACCGACGTGCGTATCGGGAAAGTGGATATCGCATCGGAAGGTAAATAGCAAGGCATGACCGCTATTGGGGCCCCTCGATCTTAAACATTGAAACCAGACCGCTTCCGACTGGCCCGCCATCGCGTGCGCGCAAATGAAAATGGTCCTTAACATAGCGCCATTCCGGCCTGATCCCATCTGAACAATTCGCTTGTCACGTTGAGGGTTGGCGGCCACACCCGCGGTTCCCATGCTTCACACACAACTCGTTCGCAATTCCGCGGCCGATGGCCGCTTCGACCGTCGTCTAACCAGTTATTCCACGCTGAGTGCGGCGGCACTCACAACCGCCGCGGCCCTGGCCAGCGGGGTGACGGCAGAGGCCCAGACGACCTTAAGCGCAGCTTCGTTCGGTGGCGCGCTCCCCTCGGCGACGTTGGGGCACGATAGCGTTTTCCAGATCGGCGGCCACACGTTCAAATTCCATATTTCCCAGGGGCAATCCCAGGCTGGCAGTACTTACTTCGCCCATGGCGCGGCGAAGCTAAGCGGCGGAATCATCGGTAGCATTTACGGTCCGGCGCCCGCCAAGGGCGACGTGATTCCCCACACGGGGTACGTCCATCGTAACAGCGCGGTGCTCTTGAAGACGTCCGGCGGGGGCAGCCAGAATTTCAAAGCCTACGGCCAGGTGCGAGGTGGATTTCTGCCCGCGACGGCCAACAGTCCGGCGATCGGGTATGTGGCCATTCTCTTCGGGGCGCAGGAGTTTGGCTGGCTGCGCGTGAAAGTGACGGCGGATGGCAATGGGCGGCCGGCATCCGCGGCGCTCTACGACAACGGCAGTGGAATCGTCGGCGCTTATGAAGCTGGCTCGATTCAAGCCGGCTATCCCGACGCGGTCGCGGCGGTGCCGGAGCCGGCGAATGTGGCCGGGGGGCTGGCGCTGCTGGCGCTGGGCGCGGCGGGCGTGCGCGAGCTCCGCCGCCGGCGGAAAGACGCGACGCGCGGCGGGTGAGGAGACAGCGGCGCGAGACGAGTTCTTCCCGCGCGGGCGAGCATGGGCGCGGCAGGGAGTGGCCAGGCTGAGGCAGGGTTCGGCCTGGCTTTGGTCGGCGGATGGGGCGTGGTGATTAAACGCGAAGGCGCGAAG
>CAZAFS010000690.1:0-1585 GCA_964484165.1 uncultured Opitutaceae bacterium
ATCGTGGCCAGCGCGCCGTTCTCCTACGAGAGCCGGCTCCGGACCGAGCTCGCCAAGGCCCAGCTCCTCAACCGCGTGCCGCCCGTCTACCATCTCGAATTCGGCCCGCTGCAGCAGTTCGAGGCCAACCTCCGCGAACTCCTCGGCGCCCTGGAAAAGCTCGAGCAGGAATATCCCGCCAACGCCGTCAGCGGCTCCGGCCTGCAGGGCGCGTTCTCCCCCTCCGCCCGGCGCGAGGCCGAACTGAACCGGATCGTCGAGACGTTCAATGCCAAGGGCCTGTACCAAGTTTCGGTCGAGGACGTCGCGATGCTGCTTTCGCTCGGCGACGCCAAGGCCCGCTTTGCCATCGCCGAGACCGGCTTGGTGGCGCTGCGCGAAATCTACCGCGGGGGCGTCTACGGCAGCGGGACCTTCGCCGCCAGCACGGCCGACGGCATCGCGCTCTTCCGCCTCCGCCGACCCAACGGCGAGATCGCCCAGATGCGGGTGCAGTCCATGGAGCAGGCGCTCTCCGACCTGCTCATCAACCTGGGCCCCGCGGGCGTCGGACGCGACGCGACGTTTGCGTTGTTCCGGATCTTCCGCAACGGCGTCACGCCCGATCTCGTCTTCGACCGGGAGGCGACGGAGCGCCTGCAGCAACAGGCGCTGACCGACCTCAAACAAGTGGTCGTCGCGGTGCAGCGCGGCCAGACGATCATCGAGCCCGCCACGCGGGTCACGCCCGACGAATACGAAATGCTCGTGGCGCACCGGGATTTCCTGCAGCACAACAGTGAGGCGGCGGTGGACAGCGGTCTGCAGCTCTTCGGCCGCGTGCTGCTCGTGCTGGCGATGGTCATCGCCTCGGCGCTGTACATCCGCCTGTAGGATCCCGAGACCCTGCGCAGCAACGTCCGGCTCGCCCTGCTGGCCTTGGTCGTCATCCTCAATCTCGCCCTGGTGCGCGGGACCTACTGGCTGGGCCAGCAGCCGATCCTCCTCGGGAACACCGACGCGGCGTCCCTGCTGCCCTATGTCGCGCCGACGGCGCTGGCGCCGCTGGTGGTGGCCATCCTCATCGACGCCGGCTCGGCGATCTTCATGGCGCTGTTCATCTCGATCTTCACCGGCGTCATCTACGGCAACCGGCTCGACCTGCTCGTCCTCACCTTCCTCGCCTCCATGGTCGGCATCTTCGCCTGCCGCGCGATCCGCCAGCGCAGCCGGGTGGTGCGCGCGGCCGGCCTCGGCGGCCTGACCGTCGCGGGCTTCGCCCTGCTGATCGGGATCGCCGACGAGCTGCCGTTTCTCACCGTGCTCCGCCAGATGGGCGCCGGCCTCACCACCGGCCTGCTCACCGGCGTGGTGGTCGCCGGCCTGCTGCCGGTGCTGGAGAAACTGTTCAAGCGGACGACCGACATCACGCTGCTCGAGCTGACGGACTACAACCATCCCGTGCTGCATCAGATGCAGATGGAGGCGCCCGGCACCTACCACCACAGCCTCATCGTGGCCAACCTGGCGGAGAACGCCGCCAACGCCACCGGCGCCAATCCGCTGCTGTGCCGCGTCTGCGCGCTGTTTCACGACATCGGCAAGA
>CAZAFS010000691.1:0-1573 GCA_964484165.1 uncultured Opitutaceae bacterium
AGGCCCTGCGCCAGATGGAGACGCTGGGCGGCACCGGGGGCCTCGTGGCGATCGATCGCGACGGCCACGTCGCCATGCCGTTCAACACGTCCGGCATGTACCGCGCCGGCCACGTCGCCGGGCAACCGTCCTCGGTCGCGATCTTCGGCCCGAAACCTTGAAGTCGGCGATTCCGGCGCCGGTCTCAGACAGCTGTAGGAGCGAGCTTGCTCGCGACCTGTCCTCCAAAGCCTTGGCGAAGGAGGATGCAGCGGGAAGATCGCCTGCAAGCAGGCTCCTACACCCTTCACCGAACGGTTTACACGTCTCCGAGGAGAATCATGGTTCTATTGCATGAGCTCGGCTGAGCGCGGCACGCCGGGTCGCGTCCTCAGCGCGCGATCCGGATCGCCTCCGCGACCACCTGTCCCGGCGCGAGCCGCCCTCGGCCGTAGCCAGCGCGAATGCCGACCGCGAAGCCGGCCGCGCGCAGCGCCCGGACCACCTCGCGCCGCCGCAGCAGGCATTGGCGGTGAGTCTCGACCGACAGGCGCTGCCGGCCGCCGACGCGGCGGATAGTCGTGATGTGCCGCGTGATCACCCGCCGCGCCCGGTCGTCTCCGATCGCCGCCAGCACCAGCCAGTCCGGTCCGGACACCTCCGCGTTGCGGCGGCGCGGACGCCCGGCGCACGGCTCCAGGAAATCAAACAGCAGCAGCCCGCCCGGCGGCAGCGCCGCAGCCGCGCGCCGGAAGAAACGACCGAGCGCGGCCTCGTGCCGGCGGCGTCCCCCGGACAGGTAGTTGAGGCATTCGCTCACGGCCACGATGGCGGCGCACGGCGGCAGGGCGAAACCCTGATACGACGCCACGCGAAACCGCGCCCCCACCGCCCGGCGCCGCGCCAGCCGGATCATCGCGGGGGCAATGTCCAGCCCCAGCACCTGGTAGCCGGCCTGCGCCAGATGCTGCGTCAGACCGCCACTGCCGCATCCGATCTCCACCACCCGCGCGCCGGGGCGGCAGTGCCGGCGAAGCAGCTGCAAGACCCCGGGAGCCGCGCGGCCGGCAAAGCCGAGAAACCCGGCGTCATGAACGTACGCCAGGTCCGCCGCGTAGAATGACCGGCCTGATTCCTGTCGCATGGTGCGGGCGGGCCGGAAGGCGCGCGCCGCCGGAGGACCTCACGGCGACGCCAGTTTGCGCTGGGCGTGAAATACGTCGCGCAGGGCGACACTCAGTTTGTCCTGCAGCGCCTGCAGCTCGCGGTAGCGGGCGACGTTGGCCTTGTTAGGCACGCACCGGGTGGACTCGTCGAGCGCGACCACGCGGCCGGTCAAATCCGTGATCCGGACCGGCGCGCCGTCCAGCCGCGACGTGCACCAGGCGGCCTGGAGTGCGCCGCCGAGCGCCGCGCCTTCGTCCTCGACCATGGCCGTCACCGGCACGCCGAAGATGTCGGCCATGAGCTGCCGCCATACCGGCGATTTGGCGCCGCCGCCCGTCACGCGAATCTCCTTCGCCTTCACCCCCAGGTCGGCCAGCCGGCGCAGGCCGTAGTTCATGCCCATGGTCGCACCTTCCATCGCCGCGCG
>CAZAFS010000692.1:0-1560 GCA_964484165.1 uncultured Opitutaceae bacterium
CGTTCGAGGACTTCAACAGCTACGGCTCGCGCCGCGGCAACGACCGGGTGATGACCCGCGGCACGTTCGCCAACGTCCGGATCAAAAACCTCATGCTCGGCGGCGAGGAGGGCGGCAACACCCTCGTGCAGCCGGCGGGCGCCAAGCTGTCCATCTACGACGCGGCGACGCAGTACCAGGCAAAGGGGGTCCCGCTGATCGTGATCGCCGGCCACGAATACGGCACTGGCTCGTCGCGCGACTGGGCGGCCAAGGGCACTCGTCTGCTCGGCGTAAAGGTCGTGGTCGCGCGGAGCTTCGAGCGCATCCACCGCTCCAATCTCATCGGCATGGGGGTGCTGCCGCTCCAATTCAGGGAGGGCGTGAGCGCCCAGACCCTGCACCTCGACGGCACGGAGACCTACGACGTGCTGGGGCTCGGCCCGGGGCTCCAGCCCCAGCAGGATCTCACGCTGCGCCTCACCCGCCGCGGCGGCGAGACGATCGACGCGCCGGTGCGCTGCCGCATCGATACGCCGATCGAGATCGAGTATTACCGGCATGGCGGGATCCTGCCGTACGTGCTCCGGCAGATCCTGGCCAAGTCCTGAGACGGGATCGTGCAGGTGTAGGAGCGAGCTTCGGCCTTCGCATGAAGCTACGGCCGACAGGTGCTCGCGACCTGTCCTCCGTAGCCCGGACGAAGGAGGATGGCAGAAGAAAAATCGCCTGCAAGCAGGCTCCTACATCGTTCACCGAACGGCATGAGTGCCGGGTGGGACGCGGTCCGCGGCTTGGCCCGCCCGTTGCATCCCGGCGGATTTGGGCTAAAATGGGGGCATGCTGGAGGCGCCGTACAAACCGGTTTTTCTCGTGGATGCGTATTCCGACCCGGTGGTCGTGCGCGTGGAGGGGCGGGCCTGCTTCACCGGCAGCGGCAGCTTGCAGGAATTCTTCCACCAGATGAGGGGACAGGGGAAGACGCGCTTCGTGGTGGACCTTGAGAATTGCACCAGCATGGACAGCACGTTTCTGGGCGTGCTGGCGGGTGAGGCGCTGGAGCTGCGGCGCCGGGAGCCGGCGGGCAGCCTCGTGCTCTGTCGCGTCGGTCCGCGCAATCTCGAACTCGTGCGCAACCTCGGGCTGCACCGGTTGCTGACGGTGGACGCCGCGAACGATTCGTTGGCGTTCGGCCAGCCGGCCGCCCCGCTGGCCAACGGCAGCGCCCGCGGCGAACTTGAGGCCGCGCACCTCGTCCTGGAGGCGCACGAGAATCTGGTCGCCGCCGATCCCGCGAACCGCGGGAAATTTCAGGACGTGCTGGCCTTTCTGCGTCACCGCCTGGAGCAGCAATAGGCGTTTCGGCCCGGCGGCCGAGGGTCCCCCATCGTTGCGATTCCTCGGATGGCGCGCATCAAGGGTGAAGTCGCCTGGCTTCTGTAGCCGGCCTCGGTGAGGCCGGTTATCCGGGGTCGGCGACCCCGGCTACAACGAGCCAGGCCCAAACCATCCTGACAAGTCAGAGAAGGGTGGCCCGTCACCTTCAATCTCGACCTGCTGTCGCCGGGTTCCCCACAATCG
>CAZAFS010000693.1:0-1557 GCA_964484165.1 uncultured Opitutaceae bacterium
CTCACCGCCGTGATCATCCGCTCCGCCGTCGGCGCGCATTATCCCGGTGACTGGCGGCTGGAAAACGCCCTTGTCGCCGGCTTCCTCGTCCTGCTCGCCGCCACCTACCAGCGGCTGCCGCTCTCGCGTCTCAGCTACACGCTGATCTTCATCTTTCTCTGCCTGCATGAGACCGGGGCGCACTGGACCTATTCCGAGGTGCCGTACAACGACTGGTGGCGGTCGCTCTTCGGCGGGACGTTCAACGAGCTGGTCGGATGGGACCGCAACAACTTCGACCGCGTCGTCCACTTCTCCTACGGCCTGCTGCTCGCCTACCCCGTGCGCGAGGTCTTCCTGCGCGTGGCCGACGTGCGCGGCTTCTGGGGCTACTTCCTGCCGCTCGACTTCACCATGAGCACCTCGATGATCTACGAGCTCATCGAGTGGGGCGCGGCGCTCGCCTTCGGCGGCAACCTCGGCGCCGCCTACCTCGGCCTGCAGGGCGACGTCTGGGATGCGCAGAAGGACATGGCCATGGCCACCTGCGGCGGCATCGTCGCCATGACGGTGACGGCATTGATCAACATGCGCTGCAAACGCGACTTCGCCCGCGACTTCATCGACAGCCTCAAGGTCAAGCACCCCGCGCCCCTCGGCGAGGAGGAGCTGGCGCGGCTGCGCGCGCTCGCCGGACGCTAGGCCCCGGGCAACGCCTCAGAGCGCTTCGCGCTGAAATGTGTATGTAGCGCCGGCGCCGGCCGCCGGGCCGCTCCTCCCGAAAGACGGCCTGCCGGCATCCGCCGTCGCTCTCTCCGAGCTATGGCGGGACAAGAGCGGCAGCCCTACCTTCGTCCACCTGACCCCGGTTCAGAGCGATTCACGCTCGGTGAACTCGCGGCGCGTATCGGGCAGCCCGGGGCACCGGTACGCCGCGAAATCGCGCACGCCGCGGAGCACGAAGAACGGCACGCCCGGGCCGCGGGCCGCCGTCACCTCGTTGAACTCGACGCCGGCGACGTCGTGCAGCACCACCGGCGGACGCAGCTCCGTCGCCGCGAAGCCCAGCGTGACGTCGCGCACGGCGAGGTGTTTCACGTGCCGGAAGAAAAGTCCGTAGGCCGGAATGGGGCCGAACATACTCGGTTCCGGATAGGACCGCTCGTTCTCGGGCGGCTCGATGCCGGCGTCCGCCCGCGTGCCCCCGCCCTCGTAGAGGAGGCGGATGGCGCGCAGCGTCACATCCTCGATGGGCCGGCCGGGCAGGCCGCAGATCAGCGAGGCATAGCGCGGCTCGGCGCCGGACACCGCCAGGTTGCTGATCAGCACCCGGCGGATCGCGCCGACGGGCGTGCCCTCCGGCCCCCGCGCCCGGTTGCCCAGCCGCAGGAAGATCGGCGCGGTCGTGACCTCCCGCATCACCACGTCCGTGACGGTGATGTCCTCGATCACGCCGCCGTCCACCGTCTCCAGCGCGAGGCCGCGGCTGCGCTCGAACACGCAGTTGGCGATGGCGATGTTCCGGAAGCCGCCGTTGGACTCGGTGCCGCACTTGATGCGGCCGGTGACGCGGTCGCG
>CAZAFS010000694.1:0-1556 GCA_964484165.1 uncultured Opitutaceae bacterium
GGTCGAGGGGCTCGTCGTCACTGTGATCAGCGGCAGCCGCGAAGTCGTCCTGGTCAACATCGTCGGCGACATCAAACCCGAGCAGATCGCAATCCTGGCGGAGCGTTTCAACATCGAGCCGCTGAAAAAGATCGGCCCGGTCACGCCCAAGGCGTCCTGACCGACCCGGCGGCGCGCCGGGACCACCGGCGCGCTCAACCTCCCGCCGCCGCGATCCGATCCAGCCCGAAAACCATTCCGCCATGAATGCCGCTCCCCAACCGTCCCGCCCCCGCCGGCAGATCTGGCCGTGGGTCGTCGGGATCATCCTGACTCCCTTCGTGGTCGTGGGTCTCGCTGTCGGCAGCGCCCTCCGGTTGAACGCCGATGCGGCGCGCTTGCGCAACGAGATCATGTCCGCCACCGGCGGCGGTTGGCAGGCCAAGGTTCAATTGACGGTCGACCGTCCGTTGCTGGCCGCCGCACGCGTTGGCCTCGCCTTCATTCACGACGTGCCGGATGAAGCAAAACAGGCGCTGCGGGCCGTGCGCTTCGCCAGCGTGGGCGTCTACGAACGGGCTGATGGTAGCCGCTACCAGCCGCGCGAATCCCTGTGGACGGCAGTGGACCGCGTCATGAGCCGCCGCGGCTGGGCGCGGGTGGTCGGCGTCGCCGACACCGACGAGACTGTGCTCATCTATCTGCCGGCCGGAACCGCTGACGCCAAACCGTCGCGCCTCTGCCTGGCGGTGTGCCACGGCCATGAACTCGTGATCGTCGCCGGCGGCTTCGAGGCCGACGCACTGGCCGACCTCGTGGCCCGGGAGACGGGCGGCCGCCTGCCGCTCAAGTTGTAGCCGGGAGGGGTGCCGGCGCCCCGCAACAAAAGATTGTTTGTCGGGCCGGGAACGGCGAGAACACGGCGATTCCGCCGCCGCCTCGCCTGCCGTGAAACCCGTGCTTCCGATCATCGTCCACCTCGACGCCGATGCGTTTTTCGTATCGGTCGAGCAGGCGCTCGATCCGTCGCTGCGCGGCCGGAAGGTGGCGGTGGGCGGCCGGGAGCGCGGCATCATCTCCTCCGCCAGCTACGAGGCGCGGGCGTGCGGCGTCTACACGCCGATGCCGACGGCGCGCGCCCTCAAGGTCTGCCCCGACCTCATCCTCGTCAGCCACACCGCCGGGCGGTACGGCGAGTATTCGCGGCGGCTGTTCGACCTGGCCGAGGAGCTGACGCCGCTCGTGGAGCGCCGTTCCATCGACGAGGGCTTTCTCGACCTGGGCCCGTGCGGCTTCAAGAGCCAGGGCGCGGTCGAAACCGCGGTGCGCGGGCTGCAGGATCATATCTGGCAGAAACTGCAGCTGCCGGTGTCGTTCGGCCTGGCCGCCAGCAAGCTGGTGGCGGCCATCGCCAGCAAGCTGCACAAACCGCGCGGTTTCGTCGTGGTGCCGCCGGGCACGGAGGCGGAGTTTCTCGCGCCGCTGGAAGTCGGGCGCCTGCCCGGCGTCGGCGTCAAGACCGAGGCGTCCCTGCAGGCCCGCGGCATCCGGCGGGTCGGCGATCTGCTGGCGCGTTC
>CAZAFS010000695.1:0-1551 GCA_964484165.1 uncultured Opitutaceae bacterium
GCCCTCCTCCTGTCGTCCGGCCGCTATCCGAGCAGGGCGGCCCTCCCCCCGTCACGCAGCGAGAGGAGCGGGAGGCGGTGCAACGGTACACTGGGCCCATGATCGACAAGGTCGTGGCAACGATCGGGGCGGCGATTCACAACCTGGCCCCGGCCACGCTGGAGTTCGGCCAGGGAATGGCGGGCATCGCTGTGAATCGCCGACGTTCGCCGACATTCCGCGGTCTGCCTGGCGGGCCGGTCGACTCTGACGTCCCTGTTCTCGTGGCGCGGGACGCGGGCGGCAAGCCGGTCGCCATCGTGGTCGGTTACGCCTGCCACGCCTCTTCCCTGACAGATTATCAAATCAGCAACGACTGGCCGGGCTACGCCCTGCATGAACTCGATGACGCTCATCCCGGAGTACTCTCCTTTTTCCTCCAGGGATGCGCCGGCGATTCCAATGCGTTTCCCCGCCTCGACGAGAAGCTGGCCCGCATTTACGGCGACGTCCTGGCTGCGGCGGCGGAGGAAGTCTTGCGCGGGAAAATGACCCCGCTCGCCGGCCCTTTGGCGACCAGCCTGGAGCACGTCGATCTGCCGTACCGCGACGCGCCCACTCGAGACGAACTGCAGCGACAGCTGCACGACGACAATGTGAGCGTCCTCCGCCATGCCCAGCGCCTGCTCGCGATCCTAGACCGCGACGGCAAGCTGCCGGCCTCCTACCCTTATCCGATCCAAGTCTGGGAGTTCGGGCACGCGCTGAAATTCATCGCCTTGGGCGGGGAACCCGTGGCGGACATCGGATTGCGAATCAAGCGCCAATATGGCTTCGATAGCACCTGGGTGGCGGGTTATTCCAACGACGTGATGGCCTACATACCCTCGCTTCGCGTGCTGAAGGAAGGCGGTTATGAGGGAGGCGAAGCCGCGTTCGGCTCCGGCCAAATTGTCCCCTGGCGGGCGGCCGTGGAGGAGATTGTCCTAGAGAAGGTCAATGATGTCGTGCAAGAAACAGAAAAGAAAATCCCATGAGCTTCTGGAAAAACATCAGCCTCGTCATTTTCCTGGCCGCGGCGGCCGTCGGGGGCCCGGTGGCCAGCGCCGCCGGACCAGCTCCGGCCGGCTGGAAAGCGGGAGTGGCAAAGACGGATATCACCCCGACCGAGCCCATCCGGATGTCCGGTTTTCCCGAGCGAGACCAGCCTTCGCAAGGCGTCCGCCAGGAGCTTTATGCCCGGGCCCTGGCCTTGCAGGACGAGCGCGGGAAGACCGCGGTGATCGCCACGCTGGACCTGATCATGATCGATCGGGAGATGGCGGACGCCATCGCCGAGCGTTGCACGAGCCAATACGGACTGGAGCGGGATCGGCTGGTGATCAATGTTTCGCATACCCATACCGGACCGATCGCCGGGCGGACGTTGATGCCATGCTATGACCTGACCGCCGCGCAGCGGGAGGTCGTGCGTCGGTATACCGAGCTGGTGATCGACCGAACCGTGCAAACCATCGGAGCGTCATTGCACAATCTCGCGCCGGCGACCCTGGAATTTGGCCAAGGGCTCGC
>CAZAFS010000696.1:0-1547 GCA_964484165.1 uncultured Opitutaceae bacterium
ATGGCCCGCTACATCGGTCCCACCACCCGCATCAGCCGCCGCTTCGGCCAGTTCATCCTGGGCTCCGGCAAGGCGTTCGAACGCCGCAATTTTCCGCCCGGCCAGCACGGCCCCAAGTCGCGCCGCAAGATGTCGGAGTACGCCGTCGGCCTCTCCGAAAAACAGAAGGCCCGTTACATCTACGGCCTGCTCGAGCGCCAGTTCCGCCGCGTCTTCGCCATCGCCAAGAAGGAGCGCGGCGTCACCGGCGAACGCTTCCTGCAGTTGCTGGAGACGCGCCTCGACAGCGTGGTCTATCATCTCGGCTTCACCAAGACCCGCGCGGCGGCGCGGCAGTTCGTGAACCACGGCCATGTCCGCGTGAACGGCCACAAGGTCGACATCGCCAGCTTCAACGTGAAGCCGGGCGACGAGATCGAGGTGAAACCCGCCGCCTCCGCGCGCCAGATCGCCACGCGGGGCCTGGAGGAAAACCGCCTCCGCAACGTTCCCGGCTGGCTCGCGCTCACCCCCGAGACCCTCAAGGCCAACGTCGTGCGCCTGCCGGTGCGCGACGAGATGGAGCCCAGCATCAACGAACAGCTCATCGTCGAGTTTTACAGCCGCTTCTAAGCCGCCGCGGCTGCCCCCTTCCGACCCTCAATCCTTAACTTCTCCCGCCATGCCCAAACGCCTCGGAAAATTCGAACTGCCCAACAAACTCACCAAGGTCGAGGAGGGTTCCAGCCCGACCTACGCCAAGTTCATCGCCGAGCCCTTCGAGGCCGGCTATGGCCACACCATCGGGAACTCGCTCCGCCGGGTGCTCCTGAGCTCCATCGAGGGCGCCGCCATCAGCTCGATCAAGATCGAGAGCGTGCAGCACGAGTTTCAGAGCATCGAGGGCGTGGTGGAGGACGTCACCGACGTGGTCCTCAATCTCAAGAAGGTCCTCCTCATTTCCCAGAAGCGCGAGCCGGTCCGGCTGACCATCAAGGCCAACCGCGAGGGCGCCGTGACCGCGGCTGACATCCAGCCCGATCCGGCCATTCAGGTCGTCAACCCGGACCAGCTGATCTGCACGCTCGACAAGAGCCGGCCGTTTGAGGCGGAGATCGAGATCAAGACCGGCCGCGGCTACTGCCCCGGGGAGAACAACAAGAAGGAGGACCAGCCCATCGGCGTGATCCCCGTCGACTCCCTGTTCAGCCCCGTGCGCCTCGTCCGCTACACGGTCGAGAACACCCGCGTCGGCCAGATCACCGATTACGACAAGCTCATCCTGGAGATCTGGACTGATGGGCGCATCACGCCGGACGACGCCCTCAAGCAGTCGGCCTCGATCCTCAAGCACCACCTCGACGTGTTCGACCGCGTCAGCGAGGAGCACTACGAGTTCGAGAGCCAGCAGAGCACGGTCAGCGAGGAGGAGAACAAACTGCGCAAGCTCCTCAACATGTCGGTCAACGAGATCGAACTCTCCGTCCGCGCCGCCAACTGCCTGAACAACGCCAACATCACCACGGTCGGCGAACTCGCCATGAAGACCGAGCAGGAGATGCTCAAGT
>CAZAFS010000697.1:0-1543 GCA_964484165.1 uncultured Opitutaceae bacterium
TGTCCCTGGAGTATGGGGGCTTTGACTTCACGGACCTGTGCCACTTTCGGCAGCGGTTGCTGGCGCACGGGGCGGCACGCTTGGTGTTCGACCGCCTGCTGGCCCACCTGGCGGCGCTGGGCTACGTGAAGAAGCGCGGGCGGCAGCGCACGGACTCGATTGCGGTGCTGGGGGCGGTGGCGCAGTTGAGCGTGCTGGAGACGGTGTGGGAGACGCTGCGCCTGGCGCTGCGGGCGCTGGGCGCGGCGGACCCAGGCTGGTGTGCGCGGGTGGTGCCGGCCAGCATGCAGGAGCTGTACGGGCAGCGGCGGCACGACTATCGGCTGAGCACGGCGGAGCGGGAGGCGGCGCTGCGACAGGCGGGGGCGGACGGCTTCTGGCTGCTGGACCAGCTGGGCGCGGCGGCGACGCTGCAGGGGCTGCCGGCGGTGCAGACGCTGCAGACGGTGTGGGCGCAGCGCTTCGTGCGCCGGGCGGGGCAGGCGCGGCTGCGCGAGCCCGGAGTACTGTGCACGGAGCGCATCCTGACGCCGCACGACCCGGGGGTGCGGGCGGGCGAGAAGCGGGGCCACGCCTGGCAGGGGGACAAGACGCACGTGAGTGAGAGTGCCGAGCCTGCCCAGCCGAACTTCATCACGGACGTGTACACGGGGAATGCTTCCGGCGGCGATGCGGCGGCGTTGGACCCGATCCGCGACCAGTTGGCGGCGGCAGATCTGCTGCCCGGGGAGCAGTACGTGGACAGCGGCTACATCTCCGGCCAGCAGCTGGCCCAGAGCGCGGCGGCGGGCATCGAGCTGGTCGGCGCGCCGCTGCTGGATACCTCGCGCAACGAGTTCAAGATCGCCGACTTCCAGATCGACCGGGCCGCGCACCGGGCCGTCTGCCCGGCCGGGCAGGTGGCGGTCAAGTGGAGCCGGCGCAGCGAGCGCGACGGCAGCGAGGGGGTGAACATCCAGTTCGCCGCCGCCACCTGTGCGGCCTGCTCGCAGCGCGCTCAGTGCACGACCAGCGCCGGGGGCCGCGGCCTGCAGCTGAGCGAGCACTACGAGCGGCTGATGGCCCGGCGGGCCGAAGCGCAGACCGCCGCCTTCCAGGAGCGGATGAAGGCGCGGCCAGCCATCGAGGCCACCCTCTCCGAGCTGGTGCGCAAGCACGGGTTCCGCCGGCACCGCTACCGCGGCGACGCGAAACGGGTGATGGAGAACCTGCACAAAGCGGCGGCGTGCAACCTGAAGCGGCTGGCCCGTGCCCTCGTGGCTCGCCAGGCAGCGGTCGCGAAGGCGATCCCATGAGGGCGGGACGGCCCGTCGCGGTGTCGGCCGGCCAGGCGGCACGCTACCACCGGTCGCTTCCCGGACTGCAGGAAACAAATCTGCTCCCCAGTAGCCCGCATTCCTGCTGTGCCCGCTTACTGCGCACTTTCCCGTAGGCCAAAGTCAACAATAACGTCCCGCCCGCCCCCGTTTGCTCGTCCGAGCGTCCAGTAAGCCTGTGGGTTCCGTCGTGGCATTACTCTAGGCTGCACCGGCGCGTCTATGCG
>CAZAFS010000698.1:0-1538 GCA_964484165.1 uncultured Opitutaceae bacterium
TTCGTGCTCGGTCTCGAGCTGCTTGCGGCCGGTGCGGGTGAGGCGGTAATACTTCGCGCGCCGGTTGTTCTCGGTCTGCTTCCACTCGGCCTCGATCCAGCCCTTGTCTTCCATGCGGTAGAGCGCCGGGTAGAGGGAGCCTTCGTCCACCTGCAGCGCGCTCTGGGAGAGCTGCTCGAGCTTGGCGGTGATGCCCCAGCCGTGCAGTTCTCCACGACTGAGAACGCGGAGCACCAGCAGGTCGAGGGTGCCCGGGAGGAGTTCGTATTTGGCGGCCATGCCCTCTCACTTAGATAATCTAAGGCAGAAAGCAAGCCTCTTCCTTAGGCTGTCCAAGGCTAGGGGAATCCCGCCTCCGCTTGGGGCTCGAGGCGCTGAACCGGGCGCAGGGTGACGGGCCGGAGACCGCCCGGGGAAACGGAGACTTGCACCGGCTCGCGGGCCGGTTTGGCATGCGTGCCGTCCGCCTCACCCTCGCTCCCGAATCCCGCGCTGCATGAGCGCCCCCGCCCCCGACGCCGCCCTGTCCGATTCGTCCGCGCCCGCCGCTCCGGCCGGGCCGGATTTCGGCTCGGAGTCGCCGTGGCAGCTCATCCGCCGGCGCTTCCTGCGGCACCGGCTCGCGGTGGCCTCGCTCTACGTGCTCGCGGTGCTCTACGGCCTGGCGGTGTTCTCCGAATTCTTCGCGCCGTACACCCGGCACTGGCGGGACCTGCCGCACGCCTACTGCCCGCCGCAACTGCCGCGCTGGTCCTGGGCGCATGGTCTCCACGTCCTGGGCATGCGGCAGACCGTCGACCCGATCACCCTGCGCAAATCCTACGTCGAGGATCCCGCCGCGATCGTGCCGCTGGGCTTCTTCGTCCGGGGCGAGCCGTACGCCCTGTGGGGCATCGTCCCGTGGAACCGCCATTTCCTCGGGGTCCGGGATCCGGCGCCCGGCGCGGACGGCCGCCGGCCGGTGTTCCTCTTCCTCGGCGCGGACAAGTTCGGCCAGGACACCTTCAGCCGGTTGATCTATGGCGCGCGCGTCAGCCTCTCCGTCGGCTTCGTGGCGATCGTCATCACCTTCGTGCTCGGCGTGACCATCGGCGGCCTCTCGGGTTACGCGGGCGGCGCCCTCGACAACGTCATCCAGCGCGTCACGGAAATCGTCAGCTCCTTCCCCCAGCTGCCGTTCTGGCTCGCGCTGGGCGCGGTCCTGCCGACCGACTGGTCGCCGCTGACCGTCTACTTCGCCATCACGATCGTGCTGAGCCTGATCGGCTGGACGGGGCTGGCCCGGGTGGTGCGCGGGAAGATCCTGTCGCTGCGGGAGGAGGACTACGCGGTGGCGGCGCGCCTGCTCGGCGCCTCGCACGCCCGCATCCTGTTCCGCCACCTTCTGCCGGGCGTCACCAGCCACATCATCGTGGTGCTGACGATGAGCGTGCCGGCGATGATCCTCGGCGAGACCTCGCTTAGCTTCCTCGGCCTCGGTCTGCGCCCGCCCATCGTGAGCTGGGGCGTGATGCTGCAGGACTGCATGAGCATCCAGA
>CAZAFS010000699.1:0-1530 GCA_964484165.1 uncultured Opitutaceae bacterium
GCTGGAGAAGGATCGCAGCCGGCGTTACGAGACGGCCAACGGCCTGGCGATGGACATCCAGCGCTATCTGAGCAACGAGCCGGTCACCGCCCGTCCACCCAGCCGGCTCTACCGGTTCCGGAAGCTGGTGCGGCGGAACCGGGTGGTGTTCGCCGCCGGTTGCGCGGTGGCCGCCGCGCTGGTGGTGGGCATGGGCGCCTCCACCTGGCTGCTGCTCAAGGAGCGCGAGGCCCGCGATCGGGCGGTCGCTGCCGAGCGCCAGGAGGCCCGCCTGCGGCAGGAGGCGGAGGTCCGGGAAAAAATCACGCACGCCGCGCTGCTGGTGAGCCAGGAACGCTTTGACGAAGCGGACGGCCTGGTGAGCGGGATGGCACTCGCGCAACCCACGGTGGAAGGCGCGGCCGTGCTCCGCGCCCTCGGGGAGTGGCACGCCCTCAACAACCGCTGGAAGGAGGCGGCGGACCGGTTTGCGTCACTGCTCCAGGTCGACCAGTTGGACGGAGTCGACGTCATCACCCTGGATTATCTCAGGAAGGGCCCCGCGCTGATCGAGCTGCACGACATCAGCGGCTACGAGCGATTCCGGCAGGACGCGGTCGGCCGTTTCACCGCAACTCCGGGTCCCTTCGCCGATCGCATCGTCAAAATCAGCCTGCTCCTGCCGGCGGACAAGAAACTCATGGAGGATTTGAACCCGGTGGCGGAGCTCACGGCGAAATCGCTGATGGAGGCGGATGCGGACAGCGATGCCTTCAAGGCGGCCTGGCGGGCCGTTTCCCTGGCCCTGTTTGAGTACCGGCGGGGCAATTATCCCAAGGCGGTGGAATGGTGCCAGCGGTGCCTGGGCTATCCGGAATCCAACGCGCCGCGGACGGCGACGGCCCGCGTAATTCTGGCCATGTCGCGCAGTCAAATGGGACAGGACAAAGCGGCCCACTCCGAGCTGGCGGGGGGCCGCGAGATCATTCAGGGCAAGCTCCGGAATCCCATGGATAGCGGTACGCCGGTGCAGGGCTTCTGGTTCGACTGGGTTTTTGCCCGGATCCTCCTGCGCGAAGCCACCGCGATGATTGCTCCGGTCAGCCCGGCCCCCTAGGCCGGCGGCGGAGGCGGCGGCGTTAGCGACGATTGTCCGCGCGCAGGATGGCCCGGCCGGATTGATGCAAGCAGCTCAGCGCTAAATAGTTAGTAAGATTTGCGCCACCCAGGGCGCCGCACGCCGGCAGATTCTCCCGCCCCTCTTGTCGGGTTTGGGAGACATACGGCGCATGTAGTAACGGTACCCGCCTCGGCGGAGTGCCACGTTGTTCTTTTGGCAACCCACCACGCTAACTCCCGTTATGAACCCCAACCCGTACCCCCAATCCCGCGAGCAGTCCTCGGTCGGCATCCGACGCCTTGCCTCGCTTGGCCCCACCCTGGCGGTGGCGCTGCTACTGAACCTCACCCCGGTGCACGCGCAGGACAAACCGGGTGACCAGCCGGCCTCCAAAGAGGCGCCGATCGTCATGGCGCCGGTGATGGTGACCG
>CAZAFS010000700.1:0-1524 GCA_964484165.1 uncultured Opitutaceae bacterium
TCTGCCGATCGCAAGATCTTGTGGGTTCGATTCCCACCCCGGGCACCACCCGCCTGCGTCCCGGCTTGCCGGGACTGCGGCGAGGTGCCTCGCCGGAGCCGCCGGCGGAGGCGGGCAATCATGCACTACACGTATATCCTGGAGAGTGTTGGTAATCCGAAGCATTATTACGTGGGGGCTACGTCCGACCTACGGGCGCGATTGTCCGACCACAACGCCGGTCGTTCGCCTCATACGTCAAAGCATCGGCCATGGAGGATGAAATGGTATTGTGCATTCGATGATCAGGCCCATGCCGAGTCGTTCGAGGCGTACCTGAAGTCGGCATCGGGTCGGACTTTCCAGAAGAAACATATCGCGTAGAGACGATCGAACCTTCGCCCTCCGGGCTACGGCGGGCCGGCTGGCCGGGAGCCGACGGCGCCTGCGGTGAACCGTCGATCACGAGCGCGACCAGTCGCGGTGAGGTCATTCTTGCCCCGAGGCTGGCAATTGCTCTCAATCATCCCACGTTTTCACCATGCGCTCGATGACCCTTCCCCGCCTCGGGCGGCTCGGACTGTTTCTCGCCATTGCGGGACTGGCCGGCTGCACCACGCTGCCGCAGCCGGTGGCCCGCACGTTTGACGTCCGCGCCTTCGGCGCCACCGGCGACGGCAAGACGCCCGACACGGGCGCCATCAACCGGACGATCGACGCGGCCGCGGCCGCCGGCGGCGGCACGGTGGTGTTTCCCGCCGGCACCTACGCGAGTTACACGCTTCACCTGAAGAGCAATGTCGCCCTGTATCTGGACGCGGGCGCCACGCTCCTTGCGGCCGACCCGCCGCCGGAAGGGCAGCCCGGCGGCTACGATCCCCCGGAGCCGAATCCCGGCACCGACCGGTACGAGGATTTCGGCCACGCGCACTGGCACAACAGCCTGATCGTGGGCGAAAACGTGCAAAACATCGCGATCCTGGGCCCGGGCCGGATCCTGGGCCGGGGCCTGAGCCGCGGCTACGGCCGCAAGGACCCGATGCCGGGCGAGCCGCGCCCGCCCCGGCCGCCGAGGGGAACGGGGCCGCTGGACGAGAGCACGGCCACGGCCCCCTTCGGCTATCCCAGTCCCCGCGACACGCTCGCCGCCGGCATCGGCAACAAGTCGATCGCACTCCAGCACTGCCGCAACGTCATCCTGCGGGACTTCACCATCTACCACGGCGGCCACTTCGGCATCCTCGCCACCGGCGTCGACAACTTCACGATCGACAACCTGAAGATCGACACCAACCGCGACGGCATTGACATCGACTGCTGCAAGAACGTCCGCGTCTCCAATTGCACGGTCAACTCGCCCCTCGACGATGGCATCTGCCTGAAGGCCAGCTACGGTCTGGGCGAGGTGCGGTCCACGGAGAACGTGACCATCACCGGCTGCCAGGTGAGCGGCTACGCGGAAGGCACGCTGCTCGACGGCACGTACCAGACGATGAAATCCGGCGGCGGCACCGGCCGCATCAAGTTCGGCACCGAGGCCAACGG
>CAZAFS010000701.1:0-1515 GCA_964484165.1 uncultured Opitutaceae bacterium
GCGCTGGCGACGCAGGGCCGGATTGCCGAGCCGGTTGGGATCGAACGGGCGGCGGTGCTTCACCATCGCGTAGAGCACGCGCGCCAGTTTGTGCGCGGTGGCGGTGATCGCGGCGGGCGTGCCGAGCTTCGCCCGGAGGCGTCGAAACCAGTCTCCCAGCACCGACTCGGTGCGGTAGAGCGATTGCGCGGCCATGCGCAACGCCGTGGCCAGCCGGTTGGCCACCGGGCGCGTGCCGCCGGCGAGTTTGCGTCCACCGCTGATGCGGTTGTCCGGACACAGCCCCAGCCACGAGGCGAAGTGCTCAGCCGTGGCGAACTGACTCACGTCGGGTCCGACTTCGCTCAGAAACACCAGCGCGGTCTGCGCGGCAATGCCATCCACCGCGGTCAGATCCACGCCGAACTTGGCGAACAACATCCGCCGCAACGGCTCGTCGGGCTGGGTCGAGCGCTTGGCGGGCGGCGGCGGCTCGGCGGCGGTTGGCGTGACGAGCGCCTGCATCGGCTTCGCCATCTCGGCCTCGCACTCGGCCACCAGCTGCTGGTGAAAGCGCCAGGCCTCCAGCGACTGGCGCAGGGTGAACAGATGTTCGGGCCGCCAGTCGCCGCGCAGCGCCGCCGCGATCTGGGCCGCGGACTTCTTGCAGCGGTAGTTGCGATGCCGCGCCAGCACCGCCGGGTCGCGCTCGCCCGCGACGATGGCATCGAGGATCAAGAGGCCGGTCTCGCCGGTGAGGTCGCTGACGGCGTGGTGCAATTGCACGTTCATCTGGTCGAGCGCCTTTTGCACGCGCAGCAGATGCTCGCAGCCGGCGCGCACCAGACTCTCGCGGTGGCGCACCAGCGAGCGCACCGCGCACACCGCCGCCGGCGGTCGGAAGGAGGCGTGGAGCAAGCCGACCGAGTGGAGGTATTGCAGCCACTGGTAGTCCTGGACGTCGGTCTTGCGCCCCGGCACGTGCTTGACGTGGCGCGCGTTCACCAGGCACACCTCCAGCCCGCGCGCTTCCAGCACTTGGAACAGCGGCACCCAGTAGACGCCGGTCGCCTCCATCGCCACCGTGCGCACGCCGCACTGCACCAGCCAGTCGGCCAGCCGGTGCAACGCCGCGGTATCGGTGGAGAAGCAGCGCACCGGCTGCGGATCGCGCGCCGGTGGCACCGCCACGAAATGCTCCGTGGCGCCCAGATCGATGCCGGCGGCATCGGGATGCACCGTGGGACGCTCCCGCAGCGCGTGCTTGGATTGACGTGAACGACGAGCCGAGCTCTTGGCCATGACGAGTAATGCGACCCGGGTCGCGGCGGCCCGAAGGGTGAAGAACGTGGGTAATCTCCTAGACGGGGTCGGCCGGGCTTGCGCCCGGCGCGCCACCACTGACCAACGCACGGCCTCCGGCACCAGGCTGCATGGCGGGCTCAATGGCGCACCAGTGTTGAGTCGGTGTATCGCTTGCCTCGCGAAACGGATCAGCGCTCGAAGGTGCCTTACGCCCGCCTCACGCCAAGCCTG
>CAZAFS010000702.1:0-1512 GCA_964484165.1 uncultured Opitutaceae bacterium
ATGACGATCCAGCAGAACCTCGGCTCGGACATCGCCATGGTGCTGGACGAATGTCCGCCGTGGCCGTGTGAGCGCGACGTCTGCGCCCGCGCCGTCGAACGCAGCCTGCGCTGGGCGCGCGAGTGCCAGGCCGCGGCGCGGGACGGCGGCGCGGTGGCCGCCGGCCAGCTCGTCTTCGCCATTGTGCAGGGGTCGACCTTCGACGACCTGCGGCGCGAGGCGGCGGCGGCGCTGACCGCGCTCGACTTTCCCGGCTATGCGATCGGGGGCGTGAGCGTGGGGGAGCCGGAGCCGGAGATGTACCGGCAGGTCGCCGCCACCGTGCCCCACCTGCCGGCCGACCGGCCGCGCTATGCCATGGGGCTCGGTTCACCGCCGCAGCTGCTGAAGATGATCGCGCTGGGCGTCGACCTGTTCGACTGCGTGCTGCCGACGCGGGTGGCCCGCAACGGCCTCGGGTTCACGCCCGACGGTCCGCTGAACCTGCGGAACGAGCAGTTCCGCACCGATGCGCGGCCGATCGTCGAGGGCCTCGACAACTACACCTGCCGCCATTTTTCCCGCGCCTACCTGCGGCACCTCTCCCTCGCCAACGAGATGCTGGCCGGCACGCTGCTCACCATCCACAACCTGCATTTCTACCTGGACCTGATGGCGCAGGCGCGCCGCCATCTCGAGGCGGGCGATTTCGATGCCTGGCACCGCGCTTGGATCGGGCGCTACGAGGCCGGCGTGGCCGCGCGCCGGTGAAACCGGCGCGGGTGCGGTCCTTGGCGGCGGGGAGATTGTCTTTGGCGGGATTGTTGGGGAAGATATTGGCCGGCAACCATTCATCCATGCGCATCCTTGTCACCGGCGGCGCCGGCTTCCTGGGCAGCCATCTGTGCGACCGCCTCCTCGGCGACGGCCATGAGGTCGTCTGCCTCGACAACCTGTTCACCGGCCGGAAGGAGAATATCACCCACCTGCTCTCGAACCCGCGCTTCGAGTTCGTGCGGCACGACGTGGTCGACCCGTTCAAAGTCGAGGTCGATCAGATCTACAACCTGGCCTGCCCCGCGTCGCCGCCGCATTACCAGTACAATCCCATCAAGACGGTGAAAACGTCGGTCATGGGCGCCATCAACTGCCTGGGTCTGGCCAAGCGGGTGAAGGCGCGCGTGCTCCAGGCCTCCACGTCGGAGGTCTACGGCGATCCGCAGGTGCATCCCCAGCCCGAATCCTATTGGGGCCACGTCAATCCCGTCGGCCGCCGCTCCTGCTATGACGAGGGCAAGCGCTGTGCCGAGACGCTCTTCTTCGACTATCATCGGGAGAACCGCGTCGACATCCGCGTCGCGCGCATCTTCAACACCTACGGCCCCCGCATGCTGCCCAACGACGGCCGGGTGGTGTCGAACTTCATCGTGCAGGCGCTGCAGGGCGCGCCGCTCACCGTGTATGGCGACGGCAGCCAGACGCGGTCGTTCTGCTTCGTCGACGATCTCATCGAGGGGCTCGTGCGCTTCATGC
>CAZAFS010000703.1:0-1510 GCA_964484165.1 uncultured Opitutaceae bacterium
TCGCCGGCGAGTCCATCGAGAGGCTGCGCGGTCCGGAATACGAGTACAACCCGTTCCTCGAGGAGGCCGGCGGCCGGCCGTCCGAGGAAACCGCGGATCTCGCTTCGCTTCTCTCGGCGAGTGTCGGGGGTGCGGCCAACGAGGAGGACGACGACTTCGTCAATCCCTTCCTGGCAGCCCTGGGCACCGAATCGAAGGACGAGGCCGAGGAGCCGGAAGTTCCGGGCCTCGAGGAGATCCTGGGCGAGGTCACCAAGGACGGGGAGTAGCCCCGGCCACAGCCAAAGTGGCTTGATATAGCGACTATGAGAGCGGGCGCCGGCAACGACGCCCGCTCTTGCTATGAAGCGGTGCGCGAGTGGCCGGACGACCCCGTGGGGCGGTCCCGGCGAGGTCCGCCAAAGGGCCCCTCGGAGCCTCGTGGACAGGCCCATCCACGTTTGACACTCGTGGGCGCGGACTGATAGACTCCGCCCTCGTGGCTTCCCGGGAAGCCGTGGTCGGTATGCGCCAATCACGGGGCCGATAAGCCAGGACAGCGGCCGTTCACTGGGACCGGATGCTGACCGGACTCGGAACGACCAGCCCAGACCATAGAAGCGATTTGCGCCAACAGATCGCCTCCATGTCGCGACCGGTGCCGCAGCGGCGGCCCATCGGACGCCGGAGGCCACCGCGACGGCGCAGTTCCCGTCGATTGGACTCGCACCGGGGCCCAAGCCCGGCCGCGAGTCGTTGTGACTCGGGATCGCCGAACAGATAACAACCATTCATCCGCAGGTAAGCGAAAGGAGCAGCGTCTCCGTGCCGACAATCAGCCAGCTCGTGCGGCATGGCCGCCAGCCGAAGATCTCGAAGATCAAGGCGCCGGCTATGCGCAAGAACTGGAACAGCCTTCGCCAGCGTCAGGTGGCCATCCCAGGTGCGCCCCAGAAGCGCGGCGTTTGCCTGCAGGTGCGCACGATGACGCCGAAGAAGCCGAACTCGGCTCTTCGAAAGATCGCCCGCGTCCGCCTTACGAACCAGATGGAAGTCACGGCCTACATCCCCGGGATCGGCCATAACCTCCAGGAGCACTCCGTCGTTCTGGTTCGCGGTGGCCGCGTGAAGGACCTGCCGTCAGTCAAGTACCACATCATCCGCGGCACTCTCGACGCCGCGGGCGTCAAGGACCGCAAGCAGGGCCGCTCCAAGTACGGGGCGAAGGTCGCCCAGCAGAAGGGCAAGAAGTAACCGATGCCTCGTCGCCATACGATTGCCCGCAAGACCAAGTACCAGGGCGCCCCGTCCACCCGCCTCAGCAGCCGCTTCGCGACCAAGCTGATGACGGACGGCAAGCGGCACCTGTCGGAGCGCATCCTGCGAGAGGCCCTGGCTCGAGCCGAGGCCCAGGCTCGCCGGCCCGGCGTCGAGGTTCTCGAGTCGGCCATGCGCAACGCGACGCCGATCATCGAAGTCAAGCCGCGCCGCGTCGGTGGCGCCACTTATCAGGTCCCGGTCGAGATCCGGG
>CAZAFS010000704.1:0-1506 GCA_964484165.1 uncultured Opitutaceae bacterium
CATCAGCCGGCAGCTCTGGTGGGGCCACCGCATTCCCGTCTGGTACCGCAAGGGCCTCGAACGCGACAAGCTCACCGAGGCCGAGCTGCGCGATCCGGCCCGGGTGCACGTGTCGCTCGACGGCCCGGCCGACCCGCAGAACTGGGAACAGGAGGAGGACGTGCTCGACACCTGGGCCTCGTCCTGGATCTGGCCGCTCGCGACCCTCGGCTGGCCTGACAAAGTGGCGATGCAGGAGGCCGGCTTCGACTTTTTCTATCCGACCGAGACCCTCGTGACCGCGCCCGACATCATCTTTTTCTGGGTGGCGCGCATGATCATGGCGGGACTGGAGTTCAGCCGGCCCGGCGCGCCGCTCGAGCAGCGCATTCCGTTCCGCAACGTCTATTTCACCGGCATCATCCGCGACCACCTCGGCCGCAAGATGTCGAAGTCGCTGGGCAATTCCCCCGATCCGCTCGACCTCATCGACAAGTACGGGGCGGACGGGCTGCGCTTCGGCATCGTGTCGATCGCGCCGCAGGGGCAGGACATCCGGTTCGCCGAGGAACGCATCGAGGCCGGCAAGAACTTCTGCAACAAACTCTGGAACGCCTGCCGCTTCCGCCAGCTGAGCGGGCCGATGGCCGACAACTCCTCGGTGGCGGCGATCGTCGCGCGCATGGAGCTGGCGCGGTTCGACGCCGACGACCACACGATCCTCGACCGCCTGCTCACGACCACGCGGGAGATCGACCGCTGCTTCCACGGGTTCGAGTTCAGCGCCGCCGCCCAGACGCTTTACGGTTTTTTCTGGAACGATTTCTGCGACTGGTACGTGGAGGTGTCGAAGGCCAAGCTCCAGGCCGCGGACACGAAGGCGACCTGCCTGGCCATCCAGGATCTCGTCCTGCGCCAGACGCTGCTGCTGCTGCATCCGTTCATTCCCTTCATCACCGAGGAGCTGTGGAGCCTGCTGGGATTTGGCGCGCCGGGCCGGTTTCTGGAGGACGTGCACCTCGAGAACGCCTCCAAGCTGGCGACCACGCAGGGCCTGCACGGGATCCGGATCGACCCGAGCCAGGTGGCGGTGGTCGAGCAACTCAAGGCCTTTGCCTCGCAGGCCCGCGCCCTCAAGGCGGAGCATGGGCTCGCCGGTTCCCGCGAGGTGACGCTGAGCATCGTCGCGGTGGCGGAGTCTGCCCCGGTCATTCAGGCGAACCACGACAAGTTGACCCGCGTGATTGGCGTGAGGGAGATCAAGTGCATTTTGATCCAGCCCCCGGGCATGCCGGCGGCCGTGACGCCGCTGGGCACCGTCTATCTGGATCTGGCGGCGAATGTCGATCCGGCCGCGGAGCGCCAGCGCCTGGAAAAGGAGCGGGAGAAGCTCAGCCAGTACATCGCCGCGACCGAAGCGCGGCTGGCCAATCCGGCCTTCACCGGCAAGGCGCCGGCCACGGTCATCGCCGGCGCCCGGAAGCAGCTGGCCGAGCTGCAGGCCAAAAAGGCCGAGACCGAGCGCCT